>JACQCD010000086.1 GCA_016201825.1 Nitrospirota bacterium
GTGTGATCTCCACGTTGATCGCCGAGACATCGTACTCCTTGACGGGAACGTTATTGGGGCAGTGTCCGCCGGCGGTCACGTTCTCGGCCGCCGTCGCCGGACCCAGAAAGTAACTCTTGTCCATCTGCTGGGCCATGGCCGCGTCACTGTAGGGCCCCTGAGCGGTGTGGGCCCCGTGCTGATTGGTTCCCTGGGCGACTTCATCCATCAGTTTCTTCATCGCCGCTTCCACCTGATCCCGGTGGCCTTCATGACCCTCGGCCGCATCTTCCCGCTCAAGTTGTTCCTTGAACTTCTGCTGCCAAGCGGGCAGTGCCTGCGACTCCGCCACGAGGGTCGCTCCGGCTCCAGATTCGTGCGCGCCGTGATCTTCGGCGGCCCACACCACGCCGGGACCGCTCACGCCCAACCACGCGATCGCGGCCGCCAGCCCCCACACCCACCTCGTCGTTGCCTTCTTCGTTTTTCTCTTCATCGGCATCCCCCCTATGTACCCTCTCGACCATTGATCGCCTGATCGTCGGGGCCTCCCCGCAGCACCGCGTCGATCAGATCCTCCACCGTGGCATCCTTGATGCGCGTCGTGTCGTAGACGGTGAGATGGTTGGCATCCAACGTACATCGGACAATGCGGGCGGGACAGGCCTCCATCAGCCGCAGCCGCTTGAGCGCCTCCTCATCCCGCAGATCGTCGCGCTCCACGCAAAAGACCACCACGTCGGGCCGAAACCGCGGCGCGGTTTCGATGGCGGTTTCAACCGTTGGAACCTGCTCGATTTGCAAACCATTCCTTCTCGAATCCAACAACCCGCCCACCCCGTGACCGAACAACGTGGCGCTTCCGATCACCAACACCTTTCGCTTGAGCATTGCACGATCCTATAACGATGCTCCCCACCGTACCGGATCGCACCGGCACCGTCTATTCTCAGGAGGAAGTATTTTGGAAGGGAAAAAGGGGGGAGGGAGAGCTACTCGAAAGGAGTAGTCAGCTCATCGGGTACGGGGCGATTGGCCCAGGCCACCTCAGGGAGAAAGGAAAAGGTTACGTCTCGCACTCTCGGCACTTCGTTCCCCGCGCGAGAACACGCTCATCTCCAAGATCGACCTGGTGAATCGTGTACTTGCCCTCAGCCAGGTAATGCGAGAGCCGATTGGACTCTAAATACCCGCCCAGCACCTCATTGGCTCGATAGCGATTGGGCGCAACGATGTAGAAGGCATCGCCTCCCGTCAACTGGGCTTCAAACAATTGGTTCATGGTCCTCCTCTCCTCTTCCTCTACCCCCATGTTAGCGGGCCAACACTCGAGCCAAGTCCATCAGCCGCAAGTCGAGCGGCTTTGTCACTCCCGCCACATCGGCCAGCGGCGTCGTGGCGACCTCGCCGCGGAGCAGTCCGACCAGCACGCCGGTCCGGCCGCGGACCAGCGCGTCCACCGCCCCGGCGCCCAGCCGCGTCGCCAGCAGGCGGTCGAACGCGCCCGGCGCGCCGCCGCGTTGGACGTGCCCAAGGGCCGTGACCCGCAGATCGAACCCGATCCGTTCGTGATGCTCGCGGAAGTGGGCCGCGATATCAGCGGCGCGGTACTTCGCGCCCTCGGCCACCACGCCGATCGCGTGCGATTTGCCGCGCTCGTAGGCGGCCTTCAGCTCTTGAGCGATCGCTTCCGGCTCGCAGGGTTGTTCCGGAATGGCGACCACCTCGGCGCCTCCCGCGATCCCCGCCATCAGGGCGAGGTACCCGCAGTGACGCCCCATCACCTCCACCAGGAACGCCCGGTGGTGCGAGGCCGCCGTCGTCTTGAGCCGGTCGATCGCTTCCAGCGCGATGTTCAGCGCGGTATCCACCCCGATCGTGATCTCGCTGCCGGCCAAATCATTATCGATCGTGGACGCGACTCCCACGACGGGGACGCCCAGTTTCGACAGGGCGTACGCCCCGGCCTGGGACCCGTTCCCACCGATAATGACCAGCGCATCCAGGCGATGGGATTCGACTGACACAACCGCCGCGCATCGGCCTTCGTCGGTGAGAAACTCCGGACAACGCGCGCTTCCGAGGGTGGTTCCGCCGCGCTCGATGATGCCCCCGACGGCTCGCGCATCCAGCGGAACCAGCTCAGCCGCGAGAAGCCCCGCGTAGCCCCGGCGGATGCCGAAGACGTCGAACCCCGCCGCGATCGCGGTCCGCGTGACGGCCCGGATCGCGGCGTTCATCCCCGGCGCATCGCCGCCGCTGGTCAGGACTCCGATCCGTTTCATGGCCGGTCAGCCCGACGCACGGCGCGCCCGATTATCGGTCGGCCTCGCTCGACGGCGTCGCCGAGACCAGTCCGTGACGCTGCGCGTAGATCGCCGCCTGGGTGCGATTGTTCATGTGGAGTTTTTTGAGGATGTTTTTGAGATGGATTTTCACCGTGTGCTCGGAAATCGTCAACGCGTTCGCGATTTCCTTATTGCTCGACCCATTCGCCAGCTCCCGCAAGATCTCCTCTTCGCGGGCGGTCAACACATGGGAGGGCCCCGTCGAGGGCGATACTCGCCCGTTCGCCATCGACGCGAATTCCGAGAGGAACTGCGCGGCCATCTGGTGCGGAATCACCGCCTCCCCGTTCATCACCCGCTCGATGGCGCCGACCAATTCGTCGGGATCGACGTTCTTGAGCAGATAGCCCCGCGCACCGGCCTTGACGGCGTTGAAGAGGTTATCGTCCTCATCCGACACCGTCAGCATGAGAATTCTCGCGTCGGGGAGCCGCTCGCGGATCGCGCGGGTCGCCTCGATCCCGTTGCACCCGGGCATGTTGACGTCCATGAGCACCACATCGGGGGCGAGCCGCACGGCTTCCTCGATCCCCGCGCGCCCATCGACGGCTTCGCCGACCACCTGTAACCCTCGGTCCCGCAGCAGGTTGACCAGCCCCTTTCGAAACAACGTGTGGTCGTCGACGACCAACACGGAAACGCCCTCCGGCACGGACCCACGTGTCATGGCGCTCCCCCTTCATCAGCATCGCGGCCGCGCGGAACCCCGATCACGACCGTGGTTCCGCACCCCGGAGCCGAGGTCAACCGGACGGTGCCTCCCAGCCGCGCCGCACGCTCGCGAAGCAACGTCAGGCCCAGGTGGTTCCCAGTCGGATCGGCGAAACGGGCCGCGTCGCATCCCCGCCCGTCGTCCTCGACCCGAACCTCCCACGTCGCCTGAGTCCGACCGCACGCCACCCGGACCTGAGAGGCCTGCGCGTGTTTGCGCACGTTGGCCAACGCCTCTTGGATCATCCGAAACACCTCCGCCTGTTGAAGGAGGGAGAAGTCCCGCAAGACTTCCTCGCCGACCAGTTCGATCTTGATGGCATTGCTCAGCCCAAACGCGTCCAGATGCGTCCGCAGCGACGACGCGAATTCCCCGCCTTCCTTGGGAGCGTTGCGGAAATCGACCAGGAGCTGGCGGACGTCTTGGTAGGTGTCGCGGATGGCCTCGCGGATCGCCGCGAGTTCTTGCCGGACGCCCGCGGTTTCGCCGCGTTCGAGCAGATCTTGAACGCGCGCCGTCTGCACATTCAAATACGCCAACGATTGGGCGATTCCGTCGTGGAGCTCGGCGGCGATCGCGGCCCGCTCCTCGGCCACCGCCGACTCCCGCATCGCCGCGTACCAGCGCGCGTTCTCGACGGCCACGCCGAGTTGATCGCCGATGGTCGTCAACAGGCGGCGGTCGATCGTCCGAAACGCGCCGCGCTCCCCGGCATACAAGGTCAGGATCCCGAGCGCCCGATCCCGGGAACGAAGGGGCACGCCGACCCAGGACCCGACACACTCTTCCCGACACGCGGTCCGACTGAGGCGACGATCCGTCGCCAAGTCGTCCACCACCAACGGTTCATCCAGCGTCGCCGACAGCCCGCAGAGACACACGCCGACCGGAATACGGCACTCCTTCACCTGGAACGCCTCCGACAACCCGCGACTCGCGGCCAAGCAGAGCTCACCCGCCGCGTCGTCCAAGAGATGAATGGCGCCGATATCGGCGTTCGCAATCGCGAGCAGGCGGTCGAGCACCGCGTTCAGCGCGCGGCCTAGGGCCGGCGCCCGACTGACCACCGCGGCCACCATCTGAAGCGCGCGCAACGGATCGGGGGACTCGACGCGCGCGCGACCTGCCTGATCGGACGATACCGTCGGGGGTTCGGTTTCGTCTGCGCGGTCTTCTTTCGCCGTCTGTACCATGTCTAGCGATGCGCTCATGATCGTCCTCCCTGCGATGAGCCTCCGTCGCCCAGCGGTGGGGAATCCCGCGCGCCCGTTGCTCGTCGCAGGCCCCCCCTGAAACCGACTATAAGACAATCGCCATTTTGGGGTAAGGGGGTATAGAAAGATACCCCCCGAAAGGAGGGTTTTCCCAAACATCCGGACGAGACACGACCGTGGGGCGTACCGCCCTACCGACCCTCGCGTTCGACTCGCGTCTTCCTCGCAAACGCTTCGGCTTGGATCTTGGTCTTACACCGCTCGCAGATGATCGCCCCCGCGGGCTGTCCGCAGACGTGGCAGACCTCCGGCCGCTCGCGCACGGAGACCGGCGCAGACGGCGCCGCGGCGCGCGCCCCCCCCGATTCGGGGGCTTTCACCACCTCCGCGCACACGCCGGCCTTGATCGTGAGCACCGGGCACGGCGCGTGTTGCACCACCCGCTCGGCCACGCTGCCCAAGAGCACGTGAGCCAATCCGGTTCGGCCGTGGGTTCCCATCACGATGAGATCCGCGTGGTGCCGCTCGGCGGCTCCTCGGATCTCGGCGAACGGGGCTCCGATCTCCAGGTGCCATTCGACCTCGATGCCCTGAGCCCTGACCCGGTCGACGTAGTCCTGCATCATCTCGGCAACCATGCGCGTCGCCTCGGGGCGGATGCCGGCCGGCGTGAGGGACAGCTCAGGTTCGTAGCCGAGCTGTTCCATGACGTGGAGGAAGACGACCCGGGCGGAGAACACCTCGGCGAGCCCGATCGCGTACCGCATCGCTTCAAGGGAACACTCCGAAAAATCGGTGGGCGCCACTATCGTCGTGATCGTAACCCCTCTCATGCCATCCCCCTTTGCAGAACCCGCGGACGACTCATTCGCCCCGCACCGTCAACACCGGGCACGGAGAGGCCCTCACCACGCGCTCGGCCACGCTCCCCATCAGCAGATGACGCATGCCCCGCCGACCGTGGGTGCCCATCACGATCAGATCGGCCGCCCCCTCCTTGGCCTTTTTGATGATTTCATCGGACGCCACACCCTGAATCACCGAGCCGACCGCGGTGAGGTTCTTCTCCCGCAGTTCGCGCACCAGCCCCTCCATCATCGGTTCGACCATCGTCCTGACGTGGGCGTACAGATCCACCCACTGGAGAGATTCGGTCATCGCGTAGCTCATCGTCTCGATGACGTGCAGCGCGCTGATCGACGCGCCGAACCGCTTCGCCATCATGACGGCGTACCGAACCGCGTCCTGGGAACAGGGTGAAAAATCAGTGGGAACCAAGATCCGTGTGAACGTCGGGTCCTGCGCGGGTGCCTGTGCCATCGTCATTCCCTCCCGGGGGTCGCTTCGGCCTACTCTACTCCAAAACGGTCATCCCGGTCCAGACGAGCCCGTCTTGGCGCCGCCGAAAGCCGCCGGTCTCACGGTGAGCACCGGGCATCTCGCCTTCTGAACCACGCGCTGGGCGACGCTGCCGATCACAACGTGGGCCAGGCCGGTTCGGCCGTGGGTGCCGAGGACGACCAGATCGGCCGGGATCTCCTCCGCAGTCTTCAGAATTTCGACGAACGGGATCCCCTCCTTCACCAGCGGATGCACCGTGACGCCCCGGCCGCGCAGCTCCCCGGCCAGTGCGTCGAGCTTCCGGGACTCCTCGACTTTCAGCTCACGGATCCATTGATCGACGCCATGCCGGAGCTGGACGCTGTGCGAAACCCCCGGTTCAACAAAAAACGGCCGTTCGAACACGTGCAGCAGATACAGCTCCGCGCCAAGCGCAAGTGCAAATTGAATCGCGTACTCCAGGGCCTCCCTGGAAGACGCCGAAAAATCGGTCGCGAGCACCAGGCGCTTGATCGCCATGTCGTTGCCTCCTTTATTGTGTCGGAACGAGGGACACGCCGCCCCTCCGATAACGCCACCACTTCTCGATCTCAACGGCGACGTACACCGTCGCGGCCACGGCGAGGCAGGTGGCCAGCGCGGGCCCCGTGAGGCCCGTGGTGTGAAAGATCGGCTGCAGAACGGGGTTGTAGGTCAGGGCCAGTTGCAGGCCGATGGTCAGCAGGACGGCGCCCAGGAGCCGGGAGTTGG
Source organism: Nitrospirota bacterium (assembly GCA_016201825.1). GTDB lineage: Bacteria > Nitrospirota > Nitrospiria > 2-01-FULL-66-17 > 2-01-FULL-66-17 > 2-01-FULL-66-17. Next base: position 6,345 of record JACQCD010000086.1, read on the forward strand.
AGAACGGCCCGATCGTCCACAGCGCGTCCCGCTCGGAACGAATCGCGAGGACGTGAGACATCTGGAACATCGTCAACGTCATGAACGCCATCGTCCGGCCGTGGGCGAGGTCCTGGGTCCGGCACGCCCACCCGAAGACCGCGACGGTGCCCGCGGCCATCAGCACCCCCGTCCAGAGAATATGGCTGCCCAGCCCGCCGGCGAAGAGACTCTCCCGGGGAGACCGCGGCGGCCGCGCCATGATCGCCCGCTCCGGGGGCTCGACGCCGAGCGCCAGGGCGGGCAAGCCGTCCGAAACCAGATTGAGCCAGAGGATCTGGATCGGCAGCAAGGGCAGCGGCAACCCGAGCAACATCGCGAACAGCACGGTCAGCATCTCCCCGCTGTTGGTCGACAGCATGTATCGCGTGAACTTTCGGATGTTGTCGTAGATCACGCGGCCTTCTTCGACCGCCGCGACGATTGTCGCGAAGTGATCGTCCAAGAGGACCATATCGGCGGCTTCGCGCGCCACGTCGGTCCCGCTCCGCCCCATCGCTACGCCGATATCCGCCATCCTCAAGGCGGGCGCGTCGTTCACGCCGTCGCCGGTCATGGCCACGATCTCTCCGCGCCGCTTCAGCGCGCGGACGATCTTCACCTTGTGCTCCGGCGACACCCGGGCGTAGACCGACACGCTCGGCACAAGCGCCTCGAGCTCGATCTCCGACAGCGCATCAAGATCCGCCCCCGTCAGGACTCGATCGGCCGGTCCCTTGATCCCGAGGTTGACGGCAATGGCTTCCGCCGTGATGCGATGGTCTCCGGTGATGATCACCGGGCGAATCCCGGCCTCCCGGCACCGGGCGACGGCCGCCCGGGCCTCGGGTCGCGGCGGATCCATCAGCCCGAACACACCGAGAAACACCAGGTCGTCCTCCGCCTTCGCAAGATCCTCGGAGGAGGGAACGACGTCGAGGTGTCGCATGGCGCAGGCGAGAACGCGCAGGCCGTCCGAGGCAAGGTCCTGGTTGAGACGCATCAGCCGATCGCGGTGGGCCCGCGTGAGGGGTTCGATCGTCTGACCGTCCGTCACCGACCGCGAGCAACGGAGGACGGCTTCGATACTCCCTTTGGTGAAGACCCAGACGCGCCCATGGCGGTCTCGGTGCATCGTCGTCATCAGCTTGCGATCCGAGTCGAACGGGATCTCGGCCTCGCGCGGATACTCGGCATCCAACGTCTCCTTCCAGAGACCCGCCTTCGCGGCCGCCACCAGTAACGCCCCCTCGGTCGGGTCGCCCAGGATCGTCCAGTGCTCCTCCTCGCGCTGCAGGCGCGCGTCGCTACACAATGCAGCGGCGAGCAACAATTTCCGCAACCCTTGCTCCGCAAGAAGATCCACGTCACGCCCCCGTTCCGTGAAACGCCCTTCGGGACGGTACCCGCTCCCGGTCACGTCAAAGAGCCGCGCCCCCACGCTGACCAACCCCACCGACATGATGTTCTGGGTCAGGGTCCCGGTCTTGTCCGAACAGATGGTGGTCACGCACCCCAGCGTCTCCACCGCCGGCAGCTTTCGGATCAGGGCGTGACGCCGCGCCATGCGCTGCGCGCCCAGCGCGAGCACGATCGTGACCAGCGCCGGGAGTCCCTCGGGGATAACGGCCACCGCCAGGCTGACCACCGTAAGGAGCATCAGTTGCAAGGGCTCGCCCCGCAACACGCCGGCCACAAAGAGGCCCGCGGTCGTGAACACAACGGCAACCGCCAGCCACGTGCCCAGATGCGCCAAGCGCTGCTGGAGCGGGGTCTTGGACACCTCAACCCTCTGCAACAGGTGCGCGATCCGCCCCAGCTCCGCCGCCATCCCGGTTTCGGTCACGACGACCCGCGCGCGGCCGGCCAGAACCGTGGTACCCATGAACACCAGGTTGATTCGATCCCCCAGCGGAACGTCCTCCGCGCGCAGGGCGCCGACGTGCTTGGCCACCGGTGTCGACTCGCCCGTGAGCGACGACTCATCGACCTGCACGTGCGCCGCCTCGATCAGCCGACCGTCGGCCGGGACGCGATCTCCGGCGGCCAGCACGACAATGTCTCCCGGCACGATGTCCGAGGACGACACGCGCGCAGCCTCGCCGTCGCGGCGAACCGTGACCTGCGGGTGCTCCAGCTTCCGCAGGGCCGACAGCGCCCGTTCGGCCCGGTACTCCTGGCGAAACCCGAGCGAGGCGTTCAGGACCACCACGACCGCGATCATCAGGGCATCCGTCGCGTCGCCTGTCACCCACGCGACAACCGCCGCCGCCGCGAGGATCACGGTCATGACGTCGGACACCTGCCTGAGAACCAGGGGCCAGAGGCGCTGACGCTCCTCCTTTTTGATCACGTTGGGGCCGTATTGCGCGAGGCGGCGTTCGCCCTCCGCCCAGCCGAGCCCCCGACGGGACGTGTTCAGCTTGGCCAAGACCTCGTCGGCAGCCAGTCTATACCATCGTTCAGCCATCCCGCTTCACAGCCTCCCCACCTCGCCGGTACCAACCTATCCGAATGGACCATGGAACGTCCATCCCCCGGATGAGGCATTGACCCCACGGCAAGGCCTCCCCGAAATCCAACCGGCAGGGTTCAGCCATAGCTCGTTCGGATGAGAGACCTCCCCCTTTTTCCCCCGCGATGTACTTCGGTCAAGGGCTGGATTCGCTGCCGGTTCATTGTTACTCTAAAGGCGAGATGGAGGTCAGCCGCCACTATGTCACCAGGAGGGAGATCATGAACGCCATCACAACACGTTGGGATCCGTTCAAAGAATTAGACGAGCTGCAGAGCCGGCTGTCCACGATGTTTGGGCGCGCTCCGCTCCGAAAGGACGGCGAGCGGGAGGAAACGATGCGGCTCGTGGAGTGGGCGCCGCTCGTCGATATCATCGAAGACGAGAAAGAGTACCGCATCAAGGCCGAGGTGCCCGAGGTCAAGAAAGACGACGTGAAAGTCGCGGTCCAGGACGAGGTGCTGACGATCTCGGGCGAGCGGACGTTCGAGAAGGAGGAGAAAGGCAGGAAGTATCACCGCGTGGAACGCGCGTATGGGAGCTTTGCCCGGAGTTTCACCTTGCCCGAAGATGCCGATGCCGGCAAGGTGACCGCGGAATTTCAACAAGGGATTCTCAACGTCCACATTCCCAAGTCGGAGAAGGCTCGGCCAAAGAGCATCGAGGTCAAGGTGGCGTGACGAACGAACCAGGGCGAGGGGACCAACCATGAAACTTCCGCTGCAGATCACGGTTCGAAACATGTCGCTGTCCGACGCGGCACGGGCGCTTATTCAGGAGAAAGCGGCCAAACTCGATACGGTGAACGACGGCATCATCGGTTGTCGCGTCGTGGTCGAGGTTCCGCACCGGCACCAGCACCAGGGTATCTCGTACAACGTCCGGATCGACCTGACCGTTCCGGGGAGCGAGGTGGTCATCAAACGGGAACCACACGAAGACCTGTACGTCGCGATTCGGGACGCGTTCGACGCCGCTCGGCGGCGGCTGCAGGACTATCAGCATCGGCAACGCGGCGAGGTGAAGGCGCACGAGGAATCCCCCCTCGCCCGGGTGACCAAGCTGTTCCAGGCCGACGGGTATGGGTTTCTGGAGACGCCGGACGGCCGTGAAATCTATTTTCACAACCACAGCGTCTTGAACGGAGGCTTCGACCATCTGGATATCGGAATGGAAGTTCGATTCGTGGAAGAAGAGGGCGAGCAGGGCCCCCAGGCGAGCACGGTGATTCCGGCCAAGAAGTCCTAGTCGCACGCAACGAACACGCGGAGCGGGCGCAACGGCGGAGGAGGAGACTATGAGCACAAAAACCGAGAGACGGCGACACGACGCCCTCCGCACCATGCTCCATGATATGCGGGAACGGGCGGTCCAGGACATCGAGGCCCAAATGGGCCGACGTCTGAACGAAGCGTCGCGGCACACGATCGACGCCGCGATGGACTTGGCGGATTGGGCCGCGATGGACCTCGAAGACGACGTGGATCTCACCCTCCTCCAGCTTCGCTACACACGATACAAGGAGATCGCCGACGCCTTTCGCCGGCTGGAGACGGATACCTACGGCGTCTGCGAACAGTGCCGGGCCGAGATCCCGCTCGAACGACTGGAGGTCGAGCCGTTCGCCCGGTTTTGCGTCTCCTGCCAAGAACGCCTTGAAGCCCTCGAGCGCGTCGACCGCGAAGAACAGCGGTTCAAGACCGCCCATACGCCGGCGCGCGGTTAGTGTCTGAATGAAATCAGGGTTACGTCGCACCGACCGACAGAAAGAGCAGTTCTCCCTTCATGCCGGGGTGCAAATCGCATCGGAACGTTAATTTCCCGGGATGCGTGGGGGTAAGGTAAACCTTTACTTCCTCTCCCGGGTTGAGGTAGAGACCTTTGATCCCCCTTCCATAAGTGGTGACGTTATCCGCTTCCACTCGAACCTCGGTGTCCGCGAACGCGGGTGAGGTAAACCCATGCCGGATGGAATCGAGGTTGTGCAGGACGATAGTCACCTCTTGGTCCGCCTTCAGAACCCGAGCCTGGTATTTAAACGCCGAGTGTACGATCTCGACCGTAATCGTTCCGACGTTCTGCTCGTCGTCCTGGGCTCGAATCGCGAACGGCGCCCCGACCAATACTACGGCAACCACCCACCCTATTACCGGACCCATCCACCGCCTCAGCATCACAGACCCTCCCGGTCAAGAGTTACTCGTGCGAACCGGCTGCCGCCGGCTCGGTATGCCGTTGAAGCTCCCATACCCCGCAGCAAGCTGCGGGGTATGCGCTCGCAATACACTTTCAACGGAAGACCGGTCCGCCGCTCAAACCGGTCACGGTTTCTCCGCCGCGCAGGGTGTCGGCGTCGCGGACGGGGGGCGAGTCGTGTCGGGCGTCGATCCACACGTGATCTCCCTCACAACGGACGGTCGTCCCCATCTCGGCGCAAAGGGTCGTCATCCGGCGGGTGATCTCGTCACGTTGCTCGCTCACGGCTGGAACGACGCGACAGTTCTCGATCACGACGGGGTGCAAGTCGATTCGGCGGACGCCGTACCGGCTCACCTCCAGCTCGATCAAGAGGCCGTAGTCGTTCCGGGAGTTGGGATCGACGTAGTAATCGTCGACGAGGTCTCCGGCGGAGTAGATAATCGGACTGTCTTGGTACATCTCGATGCCGTGAAACACGTGGGCGCTGTGGCCAAAGAGAATCCCGCACCCTGATTCGACCGCCGCGTGCGCGAGCCGGACGAACTGGGGCGACGGGTGGCCAACCGCATTCGGCCCCCAGTGCAGCGAGAGGATCGGCCAATCGACCCCCGCTTTCCGCATCCAATCGAGGTCGCCGCGGATCTGATCGAGCGCCCGCTTCTCGTCCGAAAGATCGAGATAGGCAATCCCGGGACCGGTAGCCGACGCGGCAAAGTCCTCTTGGTGGTCGCAATACGCAACCATCCCGAAGAGCAGTCCCTTGCGCTCGATCAAGACCGGCGCCCGGGCCTCGGCAAGGGTCATCCCCGCCCCCGCGGAAAGAATTCCGTGCTCGCGGAGGAGGCGCAGCGTCTCCTGCAATCCCTCCTCTCCAAAATCGAGGGTGTGGTTGTTCGCAAGGCTGACCAGGTCGACTTCGGCCCCCACGAGCGCGTGGACCGCCTCGGGGGGCGCGCCGAAATAAAACGCTTTGGCCACACCCGGCCAGAGCCCTTCGTGTGCGGTGATGGCGCACTCCAGGTTGACGACGGTCAGGTCCGCCCGCTGCATGGTGGCGGCAACCGCTCCCAGCGGATAGCCCGGGCCGAGACGCCGGATCCGCTCGCGCACCAGCCGACCCAACATGACGTCCCCGCCCAAAAGAACCCTCGCAATTTCTTCCATGAGCCCCTCCCCGTCACGTGCCGAGACGCTGTCGATGATGGCCGCCGCACCGCCGTGCGGTCATTCCCCCGTGGACACCCTCCCTGGCATCCACTCGGAACCGCACATCCCTACACCGTGGACCCCTTCCTATCTCCGTCCCGCCTCGATCCGTCCTTCCTTTTCGACGCGGTACTTCCGTTCCACCGCCTCGGCCTGCACCCGAACCTTGCACCCCTCGCAGATCACATCCTCTGACGGCCGGCCGCATAGGTGGCAGAAGGTCGTTGCCGGCTCGACTCCGCGCCGTGGGGACGACACCGAGACCGTCGCCGCGGCTTCGGAGGGCGTCGACGAGGCCGTTGGTGCGGCCTTGATCGTCAACACCGGGCACGGCGCGAGCCGAACGACGCGCTCGGCAGTGCTCCCCAGGACAAGGTGGGCCAAGCCGGTACGTCCATGCGTTCCCATGACGATCAAGTCGATCGCCTGCCGCTCGACCGCCTTCCCGATTTCGACGAACGGAATTCCCATCGCGAAAAGGCCTTGCGCCTCGATGCCTTGATCGCTCGTGTGCTTGACCCACTCCTTCATCATCTCGTCCAGGCGCTGTCGCACCTCGGGTGGAACCCCGGGGTGGGTGATCGCAAAGTCCACCGAATAGACCGCGGGTTCCAGGACGTGAAGAAAGACCAACCGCGACGAGCAGAGCCGGGCGAGCCCGATCGCATACGCCATCGCCTCGGCCGACCCCGGCGAGAAATCGGTGGGAACCAAAATGGCCTTCACCGCCATTGCGCTCATACGCCCCTCCTTCCTATTGTAATGAACGGACCTTCATTGTGGGTCAACGCCGAGAAAACCGGTATCCCCCGAACGGAGTGTTTTGCGGAGATTACCCGTTTTTCACCGGCGTCTACTCCCATCGAGGAATCGACAAAGGACCCGCGGCGGATCATGCTGGACATGGGGAGCGGGAGGCGAAGGGGGAGTTGAATACTTTCAAGGAGGGAAAATCATGCCAGTTCTCAAGAAACTCAAGGATTTTCTCCACAAACATAATGTGAAATATCAGGTAATGACCCACTCCCCGGCATACACATCCCAAGAGCTCGCAGCCAGCCAGCATCTGCCGGGAAAGCAGATGGCCAAGGTCGTCATGCTGAAATCCAACAACACGCCGATCATGGCGGTGCTGCCGGCGAGTTATCGTATCGATCTGGCCCGCTTCCAGGAGGCGTTGGGGAAACCGGTACAGATGGAATTGGTTCACGAGTTCCTCCCGCTCTTCCCGGAGTGTGAGGCCGGCGCCGAACCTCCCTTCGGCAATCTGTTTGGAGTCCAGGTGTGGGCGGATACCGCGCTCGGCGAGAACGAGGAAATCAGCTTCAACGCGGGCAACTATCGGCAGACAGTGCGGATGCGCTACGACGACTTCGTCCGGCTCGTCAAGCCACGCGTGGCGACGTTCGCCGAACACCTCTGAGCGATGCGCGACCTCTCAGGGCGCCCGACCGACGATGAGCACGCGGGGACCGTCAGTGACCGTTTGAACGCTTTCACGATCAGCCCGCGAACCCATCACCCATCGGTAGAGGGTTCGCGCGTCGTCGAGCACCGGATTCTTGGGAACCCCGTAGTAGGCGTGCTGCATCTCCTCGTCGTACAGACCGACGCACCCGTGGGATGCCGGATAGCCGGGAAGATCTCGTCCGTGGATCCAATAGTTGACGCCTTGCTTGTCCGTGTAAAACATGAGAGCGTCGTTCATGGGGTACGGAATGTCCGTCCCCTCGATGGTATACACCGACGAGTGGTGGCGACGGTGGGCGGCGGTCACCCGAAAGTCTCCCGCGGGAGTCGCCGCCTCTCGCTCACCCGTCGCGGCCGGAGCGGAAAAGACCAGTCGACCGTATTCGTACGCCCCGAGGAATTGCTCGGCGAGGTCCACGAGGATGAACCGGGCCTCGGTGTCCGCCGGCGGATAACGGAGCGGCAACGGCGTAAAATCCTTGATCTCTTCGAACCGTTTAGGGACTTTGAGCGCCACTCCGACCTGCGCGTGGCGCCGATCGACCCGGTTGAACCGAGCCACGTCTTTCCACCGATCGCCGAATACGCGTTCGAGCGATTCGCCGGGCCGAAGGCGCCGGCAGTCCCACGGCACCGTGGCATCGCTGGGGTAGGTGATCGTGCACGGGGAGGACGAGGGGCGTGAATGGCTATCGCGCTCCGCGCCGACTGCCAAGACGATAAGAGTTGCGGCCAACCACCGGTGGCCGCACCGCCGGCTCACGAAAACTCCGCAAGCCGAACCGGGAGCCGCTTGGCTCCCCACGTGCCGGGCGGCCACTCAAACACACCCGCGCAGACCGGGCCGCAGGACCGACAGCGGCCGTCGTGCAAGACGACGGCCGCCGAATTGCCTGTTCCGAGATCGATCCCGCCTCACTCCACTTTGACCTTCACTTCCTTCCGTTTGGCTTCCTCGGTCTTCGGCAGACGAATCTCTAACACGCCGTCTTTGAAGGCGGCGTGGACCTTGTCGGCCTGCACGTCCCGTGGAATCTCGAGGCATCGCTCGAACGCGCCGTAGGAGCGTTCGGAGTAGTGATACCCCTCCCCTTTCCGCTCCGCCTCACGCTTCTTCTCACCCTTGATGGTGAGCAGCCGCTCGGTGATGCTGATCTCGATGTCTTCTTTCTTCATCCCCGGGAGTTCCGCTTTCACCAACACGTCATTATTGTCCTCGCCGATTTCGATGGCGGGGCCGGCAAGTTCCGGGTCGCCAAGCAGACGCCGGGACCGGGGCAGTCGGAAGTCGAGGAGGGATCGCCACGGGCGCCCCCACGCGTCCTCAAACATCCGGTCGATCGCCCGCTCCATCGGCATCACGTCGGTCAGTGGCTTCCAGGGCGCCACTTCTCGCCGCTCAGTCTGTTTGACCGTTTCTGTTGCCATGGTCCGTCCTCCTTGTTGTGGTTTATGGATGGAACATCTCGATCGCATGGTTCTTCACGACCGACTGTATTGTGAGGTAGGTCGAACCGAAAGGGTATCCCCCGAACGGAGGGTTTCGGCGGCTGATGAGATCATTTACGCCGCGCCGGCGCAGATCGGAGCCGTCTCCGTCGGTGAGAGGGAGACCACGGCTCGGTTGAGCCGCTCCGCGTATCCCGTGTGCCGCAGCACGTTCGCGATGCGTTCCTCCGACCCCCAATCGCTCCAGAACACGCCCCGAACCGGAAGCACGGTCAGGGGCGAGCGCGGCTGGTAGGGCAGCGCCTCCAGCAGGCCGCGAGAGAAGTTCATCGGCGCCATGTCGGCGTAGGCCTGCTCCACCACGTCGAGCTCCCGCGGAGTCCCGACGGCGGCCCCGATCCGCTGAAACATTTCAAAGAACGCGGGCGCGATCCGACGCGCCATCGTCAGCAACGTGGTGGTCCGAAAAACCATGACCATCGTGTTCCACAATCCACCCCGTTGTACCAGGTCCCGGATCGCCTCCGGCGCGGGCTTCTCGACGAACCGCGCCACCCGGCGAAGCCCCGTCGGCATCCCGACGTCGTGGCCCGGGACGATATACCCGTACTCCGTCTCCATCCCATCGGGTTCCACACCCAAGATCACCACGCGGGAAGGATCCCGCTCAACCACGCGGCAGGCAAGGTCGACATGGCCCATGAACAGCCCTTCCTCGGCGATGAAATGATCCGAGGGAAACACCGCCACGACGGCGTCGGGGTATCGAGCGTGCAGGTGCATGAGCGGGAGGAACAGGCCGGGCGCGGTCTCTTTGTTCTCGGGCTGCACGATGACCGTCCCGGTCGGCCGATTCGCCAATTGGCGGACAGCCTCCGGATAGTCGAGGTGATCGCGGCTCGCGATCGTGAAGACCCGCTCGGCGGGAATCAGCCGCTGGACGCGATGGAAGGTGTGCTCTAACATCGACCGCTTCCCAATAAAATTGACGTACTGCTTGGGAAGCGCCTCGCCCCGCAACCTGGTAATCAACGACCGAAGACGCCGGCCGTGTCCGCCGGCGAGGACGATGCCGCACCGAACCGGCCGCCCACCTGCCTGCTGCTGCTGCTGCTTCATGGATGTTTTCCGGAGGGTGAGTCAGAAGGCGTGAGTTTGAACCAACCCATTGAGAAACACTATTCCCCAAAAGGGCTATTTTTGAGTCGGCAACGATGGGAGTCGGTCGGGGTACGCCCTTCCTACCACACGGCGAGTCGCGCGGAGATGCCGCTCGAACTCGCCTGCAAATTCTTTGGGATGATCCCCGATCCCGTGGACAAGCAAAACGTTCAGCGCCCCGCGCGGCATAACCACCTCATGACGAAGCCTTAGTATTACGCGGATGGGCCGAACGGTGGTACCCCCCAAACGGAGCGTTTTGAGGGGGGATTTTCTGAGCAGAAGTTAGAAAAGAATTGGAGTGATGTCCAGGACCCGAATCCGTTCGTGGAGCGGTTGCGGCAAGGAATTCGTCACCCACGTTTCGCGCACCGGCAGGCGGAGGATCCGCGGTCGTGCGTCGCCTGAGAAAATCCCGTGGGTCGCGGCCACGCGAATGCTCCGGGCGCCCCCCTCAGAAACCAGCCTCACCGCTTCGCAGATCGTCCCGCCCGTGTCGATCATGTCATCGACGATCACCACGCGTTTCCCCCCCACGTCGCCGAGGATCGTCCGCGCCACGGCGACGTTCGGCCTTGGTCTCGTTTTCTCGACGATCACGACCTCGGCGGTCGGAACGAACCGCTCCGCCAAGCTCTGAGCGCGACGGCGGGCGCCGGCATCAGGGGCCACCACCACGTCGACGGGTTCACCGCGCGCGAGGCGCTCGGCAAAGAGCGGAAGCGCGGACAGTTCGATCGCGCGGGGACCGAGCGCCTCCACAATTCGGGGACTGTGGACGTCGAGCACTCGGACCTCCGCCGGCTGGAGATCCCTCACGAGCTCGGCGACCATCACGCCCAGACTCCCCTCTCCGCTCCGGACCGGACGATCCTGCCGCGCGTAACCGAGATACGGGATCACCACCGACGGCGTCTGCGAACCGTTCTCACCCAGGAGCCGGAAGAGGGCCAAGAGATCGAACAACGACGCCGGGTCAGGCGTCACAGACGCGAGGAGCGTGACGGCCTGCCCGGTGACGTCCTCGGTCAAACGATAGCCGCGCTCACCGTCGGCAAAGCGAGCCGTCTCGTAGCCGCCCAGCGCCACGCCGTGCTCAATGAGCGGATCGCGGAGATGGGCGGTCGACGGGGTGAGGAACCACTTCATCGCGGCGAGTTCTTACACCCGACACGCGCCGGGGTCGCAACTGGTCAGATGCGCCAGGTCGAATCGCTCGTCGTGCGGTTTCGCTCCCAGCGACAACACCTGCTCGGAGCGAGAGCCGTAGCGGAAGACCGTGATCCCCTTCAGCCCCATGCGGTGGGCGGCTCGGTAGACCTGTTCCACGCGATCGACCCCTGCGGTAAACGGCAGATTGACCGTCTTGCTGACGGCGTTATCCACGTGCGCCTGGAATGCCGCCTGCATCCGCAGATGGCCCATCGGCTCGATGTCCAACGCGCAACGGAACACCCGCTTGAGATCCTCGGGCACGCCGGCGACGCCCTGGACGCTTCCGGTCCGGAGGATGATCGGGATGAGCGGGCGCCAGTCGAGGCCCCGCGCCTTCATCTGTTCCGCGAAGAGTGGAGAGATCTCGGGCAGCGCCCGCTCACCCAGGACGTGGCTGCGGGTGTAGGCGATCCCGAAGAGGGGTTCGATGCCCGAGGTGGTTCCGGCGATGAGGCTGATTGTGCCGGTCGGCGCGATGGAGAGCACGGTGGCGTTCCGGCGGGGTTGCTGCGCCCGCCCGAACGTCGACTCGGCCCAATTCGGAAACACGCCCCGCTCGGCGGCGAGCTCGGCGCTCGCGGCGTCGGCCGTCTCTCGAAGGACGCGGGCGATGTCCGACGCCGTGCGGCCGGCTTCGGGAGAGTCGTACGCCAAGCCGAGACGAATCAAGGTTTCCGCGAGCCCCATCACCCCCAGACCGATCTTCCGGTTGCCGCGCGCCATCGCCTCGAGCGCGGGCGCCGGGTAGCGGTTGACTTCAACCACGTCGTCCAGAAACCGCACCCCTAGCCTCACCGAGTCTCGAAACTTCTCCCAATCAAACACGCGCTGCGCACCCTGCCGCCGAAGGCACGCCGCCAGATTGATCGAGCCCAGGTTGCAACTCTCGTACGGCAGCAGCGGCACCTCGCCACAGGGGTTGGTGGTCTGGATCGTCCCGAGCGACGGCGTGGGGTTCGCGCGCTCGATCGCGTCCAGGAACACCAGCCCCGGATCGCCGGTGGCCCACGCAGCCTCCGCGATCCGCCGAAAGAGCGCGGCCGCGTCGACCGCGGCCGTCACCCGACCGGTGCGTGGATTCTTCAGCTCCCACCGCTGTCCCGTATTCACCGCCGCCATGAAGGCGTCGTGAGCGCCGACGGAGAGATTGAAATTGCGCATGGCGCCCGGCTCGCGCTTGACCTCGATGAAGTCGGCGATTTCAGGATGGTCGGCGTTCAGAATGCCCATGTTCGCGCCGCGGCGCTTGCCCCCTTGCCGCATCTCCTCGGTAGCGGCGTTGAAGATGCGCATGAAGGACAACACCCCCGACGCCACACCCATCGTGCCGCTCACCTGATCGCCGGCGGGTCGGAGGGCCGAGAAATTAAACCCCGTGCCGCCCCCCGTCTGGTGCACCAGAGCGGCGAGGCGGAGGGTGGTGAAGATACCATCGATGCTGTCCTCGATGGGCAGGACGAAACACGCTGAAAGCTGGCCGACGCCGGTCCCCGCGTTCATGATGGTCGGCGAGTTGGGGAGAAACTCGAGACGCGTCATCGCCCCGCGGAATCGCTCTTCCCATTCCGCGGCCTGCGGAGGCGGAGCGCCGAAGCGACGCTCCGCCTCCGCGACGGCGCGCGCCACGCGGGCAAACAACTCGTCCGGCGTCTCGTCGATCTCCCCGTCCGGCGCGCGGCGCAGGTAACGAGCCCGGAGGGCTTCAAGCGCGTTGGCGCTCAGCATCGAACGATCGTCCTCCACCATAAGAAGACCTCAAGAAGACCTCGGATCGAGACCCAACCTCCGCCCCGATCATCCCACCTCGCAATCAAAGAATCAACTCTCTCATCAAGTGCCCGTTGACTTTCGAATGCAACACGCCTATCTTGGCGGTAACACACGATCGCACCATGGCCTCGGTCCCCGAAAGCGTCTGCAAGACTTGCCCCCACCGGGACCAGAGCGTCTTCCGCGACCTCACTCCCTCCCAGCTCGACGCGTTCTGCAGGCTAAAGCTGGTCACCCACTACAACAAAGGCCAGCGGATCTTCTACGAAGGCGAACCGAGCCTGGGGCTGTTCATCCTCTGCGCCGGCACGGTCAAGATCAGCCGGTCCTCCACGGCGGGAAAGCGACAGATCATCGCGATCTCGGCCCCCTGCGGGTTGCTTGGAGCCAAGGACCTGTTTGTGCACGCCCGCCGCAGCGTCACCGCCGTAGCCATGAGCGAGTGCGTGGAGGGTTTCGTCAAGAAAGACGACTTTCTCCACTTTCTCAAGGAGCACCCACCGGTCGCCGTGAGGGTGCTCGAATGCTTATCCCGGGAACTGGATCACGCCGAGGACACGGTCCACACGCTCACGGCGATGGATGCCAAACAACGGCTGGCGAAGCTCCTCATCCGGTTGGCGCGGCAGTATGGGCGAATCACGCCGGAGGGTCGACTCATCGAGATCGCCCTCACGCGCGAAGAGATCGCCGAGATGACGGGCACCACGCACGAGACCGCGATCCGCATCTTGAGCGGATTTCGCAGAGACCGGGTGATTAGGGATATCGAGAAGCGCATCCTGGTGGTCAATGCAGGTCGCCTCGAGCGGATGGCCTCCCAGATCTAGTCATTGACCATGATCTTCATCACGGCGCTCATCTGACTTCGATCATAGATTCTCCGACCTCCGACCACTATACTGCCAAGCTCCGGAGGTGTGTATGACCGCACGAAGCATTCCCAGCATCATTCCGGTTCTCGCTCTTCCGCCGCTCCTTCTGTTCCCGCGGACCCAGGCGTCGATTCGGGTTCCTCGCCATTTCTATGCCCGCATGCTGGATCATTCGTTTTCCGACGATGGGTTCCTCGGGACGGTCCTGAGGGAGACGCACCCGTCCCGCGAAGGAGCCGTGCTCCCCATCGGGTGCGTGGCGAAGGTCTTCCACGTGCACCATCTCGCGTGCGGGCGTGCGGTCCACGTCCACCTCCACGGACTCGCGCGGTTTCGGGTCAAGCAGGAGCGGATCGAGGAGGAGTGCGGAGAAGCCGAAATCGACCCGTTCGAAGACGAGGTCGGGTGCCTCAGCCCGCAACGAAAACGTTCGCTCCGCGACGCCATCCACCATCCGGTTCTCATCAGAGACGTGTTGCCGGAGACCGACATCCCGGCCGAGCTGGACGACGAGCCCTTCGTCAATCGGCTGTGCGTCGAATCCAAGCTCTCCTTCGCCGACAAGTATCTTCTGCTCGAGGCCGATACGCTCGATCAGCGATGCGGCCGTCTGCTCGATCTGTTCCGCTTCAGGCTGGCGACGATCCGAACCTACCGCGGCGCGTGTCCGAAGGATTCCTAGGAGCCTGTCCATGAACCGTCGGACACATTCCTAGCGCGAGGACACGGCCTCACGAGCCCGTCATCCGATCGAGAGCCGCGATGAGCCGCTGGAGATCGGGAGGCGGCTCGGTCTCGACGGTCAGCGCCTCGGCGCCCTCATCGGGACCGATGGGCTCCAAGGTCGCAAGCTGATGGCCGAGGACGGCCAGGTCGGCTTCCGACGCGTCGCGGCTCTCCCGTTCCCGCGCGAGAATTCTCGATCGCAGCGCCGCCTCGGGGGCTCGGACGTCGAGGATCGCAAACGGTACACCGCGCCCGGCCGCGACCTCCCGCAGCAAGGCGCGCTGGGCGCGCTGGAGAAACGCCGCATCCACGATACACGAGTAGCCCGCGCCGAGCACCCCCTGCGCGAGATCCGCCAATCTCGCGTAGGTTCGCTCCCCGGCTTCACGGCCGTACACACCGCTCGCCACATCCGAGGCCGTGCGCGCGTCGGGCGCCAACCCGAAAAGCCGTTTGCGCTCCACGTCGCTGCGGACGCGGACCGCGCCCCACGCGTCGACCAGCGCCTGCGTGAGCGTGGTTTTGCCCGATCCCGACAACCCGTGCGTGATGATCAGTGCGGGACGAGTCGGGCGGGTGTAACGCTCGGCCAGGTCGAGATAGCCGAGCGACTCCCGCCGAAGTCGCTCGCGATCTCGATCGCTCGCCCCCGCCTGGTCCATTCTGATGCACGCGACCTTGGCCCGCACCGTCGCCCGATAGACCTGATAGAACCGCAACACCCGCAGCCCGGCGTACTCTCCGTTCTGTTCGAGATACGTGTTCAGCGCGCGGCGGGCGAGTTGCGGCGCGCCCCGGTCGTCGAGGTCCATCGTCAGGAACGCCACCTCGCTCATCACGTCGATCCAGCGCAGGCTCTCGCTGAACTCGATGCAGTCAAAGATCACCGCGCGTCCGTCGATCCAGGCGATGTTGGCGAGGTGCATATCCCCATGGCATTCGCGGACGAAGCCATCACGCTTGCGCGACTCAAACTCGACTCGCAGCGCCGCGTGCGCCGCCTCGGTCCACGCCTCCAAGCGATCGATGCGGGCGCGATCGCCCGGTTCGCTAAGGCGCTCGCGGAGTTGCAGAACGTTCTCGCGGACCGGCTGCGCAATCCGCTCCGGCTCGCCGAACGGCGTCCCTTCCCCTGCGATGACGGCCCGCCGGTGAAATTCGGCGATCTCGCGCGCGAGCGCATCGATATGGCCGGCCGTCAGCGCGCCGCGCGCCAAAATCCGGTCGAGCTGCGCCTCGCGCGGAAACTGCCTCATCTTGACCGCATAGTCGATCGCGGGACCCGAGCCGCCGAGGATTGGAGCGCGCACGCTCCCGGTGATCACCACGACGTCGACGTAGAGCTCGCGTGCCAAGCGTCGATTCAGCCGCAATTCCTCCCGGCAGTAGAACCGCCGCTTGTCCAGCGTGGAGAAGTCCAGAAACCCCAGATTAACCGGCTTCTTGATCTTGTACGCGTACGGCCCCGTCAGCAGGACCCACGAAATATGCGTCTCGACCACTTCGAAGCGCTCGACCGGGTGGTCATACAACGCTCGGTTCTGCAGCGCCTCGATGAGTGTGACTGGTGTGTCGTTGTTCATAGTGGGATACCGGAGAATACCGAAATCGTTGTTGAGTTACAATCGGGATGCCTTTGCAGTTGTCTGCATGCACGAGGATCGACCATGATCACGATCGACGGCTCATACGGCGAAGGCGGAGGCCAGATCGTCAGGACCGCCCTCGCGCTGTCGAGCATCACGGGCAAGGCCGTGGAGATCATCAACGTCCGCGCCAACCGCCAGAAGCCCGGCCTCCAACCGCAACACCTGACGGGGGTCCTCGCCTGCGCTCGGATCGCGAAGGCCGAGATCGAAGGCGCGAGCCTGGACTCCGCGCGCCTGGTCTTCTCACCGGGACGGATCAGCGGTGGCAAGTGCGCGTTCGACGTCGAGCAGACCATCGGAAGGGGCTCGGCGGGATCGGTCGCGCTGGTGCTCCAAGCCATCCTGCTTCCCCTCTGCCGAGCCGACTCGCCGTCACATCTCATCCTGCGAGGCGGCACCCACGTGAGCCGATCCCCGTCGTTCGAGTATCTCGACCAAGTCTTCCTCCCGATGGTTCGAACGATGGGCGTGCAGGCCGGCCTGGACTTGGTGCGCTGGGGCTTCTACCCGATCGGCAAGGGCGAAGTGATCGCGCGCATCATCCCCGCCCCCCGGCTCACCACGTTGCGGATCGAAGAGCCCGGCGCGCTCAAAGCGATCTCCGGCGTCTCCGCCGTGGCCAACCTCCCGCTCTCGATTGCCGAGCGCCAGAAGCACGCGGCCCTCACGCTCTTGAAATCCGCGGGCCTCGCCGGCGACATTCGAGTCCTCAGCGCGCCGGCCGTGGGCCGAGGGACCGCCTGCTTTCTCAAGGCCGAGGTGGAGCACGGCGCCGCGGGTTTTTGTTCCCTCGGGGCGATCGGCAAACGCGCAGAAACCGTCGGGCACGAGGCTGCCCAGGAGTGTCTCGACTTCCTGAAGACGGGAACCGCGGTCGACAAACACCTCGCCGACCAACTCCTCCCCTATCTCGCCTTAGCCGAAGGACCATCGAGCGTGACCACCGAGGAGGTGACCACTCACCTGCTGACGAACCGGTGGGTCATCACGCGCTTCCTGGAACGCGAGATCCGGGTGGAGGGAGCGCTCGGCGAGCGGGGACGCGTCATCGTGGCGTGACCCGACTCGAATACTCTGAGAGACCCACGACCCGGGTTCCGCGCTCGAGGTGGCCATGATTGACTTTGTCGACCGTCTTGCGTTTCACTCCAGACGAGTGGTCGCGGCAGAAAAACACCTCGATGCAACGATGAGGGGCGTCAGGGGCTGCGCCGGGCAACGACCCTATTCCTGGTGACTGACGATGAAGAACGTGCTGACGATGATTCTCGCGGGTGGTCGCGGAGAGCGACTTGACCCCTTGACCGCACAGCGCGCCAAGCCGGCCGTGCCGTTCGGCGGCAAGTACCGGATCATCGACTTCACCCTCAGTAACTGCATCAACTCCGGCCTGCGCCGGATGATCGTGTTGATTCAATACAAATCTCACTCACTTGATCAACACATCCGTCGAGGTTGGAACATTTTTAGTCCGGAACTCGGCGAGTACGTGACCTCCCTCCCGCCTCAACAACGGATCAACCAAGACTGGTATAAAGGCACGGCGGATGCCGTGTACCAGAACTGGTTCATCGTGGAGGATGAACGCCTCGACTATTTGCTGGTGTTGGCCGGCGATCACGTCTACAAGATGAACTACAAGGCGATGTACAGCTTCCTCCAACAGAAGCAGGCCGACGTGGTCGTGGGCACGATCGGATATCCCATCAAGGATGCCTCAAACTTCGGCGTCGTTGCCGTCGACGGCAACGCACAGATTACACGGTTCGATGAAAAACCCCGCGTCCCATTTCCCCTGCCCCACGATCCCAGCCGCGCCTTATGCTCGATGGGTATTTACCTCTTCCGGACCGCGGCCTTACAGAAGTATCTGACGGCCGATGCGACCCGTGAGACCACCCACGATTTCGGGCGAGACATCCTTCCCGACATGATCGGGAATCTTCGCGTCTTCGCATACACCTTCCGCGATGAGAGCCACAAAGCGTTCACCTACTGGCGCGATGTCGGAACGATCGACGCCTACTGGGAAGCCAATATGGATCTCGTGTCGGTCGATCCGTTGTTCAATCTGTACGATCAATACTGGCCGATCCGAACCTATCAGGGACAGCACCCTCCGGCCAAGTTTGTCTTCGCCGAAGAGGTCGCCGGCGGCCGGTTGGGCGTTGCCGTCGATTCGATCGTATGCGGAGGCTGCATTTTAAGCGGCGGGCGGGTGCAGAACTCGGTTCTCTCTCCCAACGTCCGCGTCAACGAGCGCGCCGAGGTCCATGAGTCGATCCTCATGGAAAACGTGGTGATCGGCGCAGGGAGTCGGATCCGGCGGGCAATAATCGACAAGGACGTCACGATCCCTCCGAAGACCACGATCGGGTACGACCTCGACGTCGATCGTCGGCATTTTACGGTGACTGACTCGGGGATCGTTGTCATCTCAAAAGGCATGAAGATCGGCACCTATTAGCGCGTCCCTGACAGTCGGGGACGCGCGGGGCAGGCTTAACCGCTTGACGTGACCGTGGCGGCAATCAGAGCGTAAGATCTTCGACGTTCGAGACTCGCTGAATCATTCTTCTTGATGGCAGTCACCCCGCAATACCGAGACTACGTGGTCGAGCAGCTTTCGTGCGTCGGCCGGGTCGCAGCGTGGAATATGTTCGGCGGTGTCGGACTCTACCTGGACGGCGTGTTCTTCGGGCTCATCGCGCACGACGTGCTGTATCTGAAGGTGGATGACGCCAATCGGCCGGAGTACGAAGCCGCGGGCATGGGGCCGTTCAAACCGTACCCGAACCGGCGCACCACGATGCCGTACTACGAACTACCGGCCGAGGTGCTGGACGACGCGGATCAACTGCGCGAGTGGACGAGGAAGGCGCGGGACGCGGCGAATCGTGCACGCACGGTACGGGGCCGGCGGTGATCACTGCACGCGGGCGCAGAAGGTTCGGGTCCTGCCACCGCACTCTACCAGAACCGGACCGGTCCGGAGTCGAGGAAAGCTGTGCTTGGCGACGTCTCGTCCCTGTCGGATGAGCAGTTCGTTGTATTCGGGCGAGCGGTAGCCGGAGATGACCTGAATCTCGTGTCCCCCTCCCAATCGCTTATCCACCGCGTTCAGGAACTCGATGACGCCGAGATCGATGTCCATCACCTGCCCCGTATAATGACACCGGAGCAGATGATTGATCCCCGCGAGCGCTTCCGGAACGTATTGGCCGGAGGGATCCCGGTACGTCACCTCCAGCGCCTCACCGGTGTGGACGTTGTGAAGCGAGAGCGCGCCCTCCGGCCTCTCGCTTCCCGCTGCGCCGCGCGCAAAACCCGGTCGGCCGAGGAGCGCCACCGCCCCCACCATCGACGCCTTCAAAAACGATCGCCTCGTCCACACGCGTTAACACCTCCGCAACCGCGCGATCGTACCAGAAGTCACCCGCCCGATCAATGAAAGCCGGCCGGTTCGCGTGGGCCGAGACAAGGCTGGAGGAGCGCTGGGCGTCGGGGGGCGGATCAGCGGGGCGTGATGAACCCCGCCCACCTGTGGAACACGGTTCGCCCGATTCGTTGAAGCTGGGGCAGGTGGTCTCCCGTCCGTTCAAGGATCTCACGACCGTCGATGCCCGCCTCACCGAGTTCTTCGGCAAACGTCGCAATCATGTCCTCGATAATCGGCCGCGTCGTCTCCATGTGAAACAGCACCCCATAGGCGTGGCGGCCGTAGCGAAACGCCTGACACTCGGTCAGATCGGACGAGGCCAGGGAGACCGTGCCGGAAGGCACCTCGAAGACGTCGCCGTGCCAGTGGTACGCCGTAAACGAGGGATCGAGCCCGGTCCAGAGCGGGTCGCTCATCCCGGCCTCCGTCAAACGGATGGGATGCCAGCCGATCTCCTTCCTCTTCCCCTTCGTAACCTTGGCACCCAACGCCGACGCCAGCAACTGACTGCCGAGGCAGATTCCCAACACGGGCGTCTCGTCCCGCAGCGCCTCCTCGATGAGACGGATCTCGTCTCGCAAGAACGGATGGCGATCCTGCTCGTAGACCCCCATCGGCCCGCCCAAGACGATCAGAGCGTCCGCGCCCCCCATACCGGTTGGGATGCGTTGGCCATCGAATGTCCGAATCGCATCGACCGCGATGCCTTGACCGCTCAGCGTATCGGCGATCGCGCCGAGCGTTTCACCCTGGACGTGTTGGATCGCCAAGACCGTTGACATGAACGCCCTCCCCCCGCCGAGCCCTCATCATTCCTCGCCTCAGGGAAGCAGTACCACACGGCCAACTCCGAAGTTGACCCACTCGCTCGCGACGGTATACCCCAACCCCAGGCCGGTAAAGACGGCAAGATCGCGCCATCGACGGCCCATCGCCCACCGCCGATCCCGACGCGCCCACGCCACGATCCCGTGAGCGACCAGCAGAATCACCACCTCACCGAGGGTGCAGTGCAACCGCGACGCGAGGATCGCCCGATACGACCGTTCGGTAACATCACGGTACAACGGAGACTGCGCCATCTCCCAGAAGAAATTCAGGAAGAAGGCAGACAATGCCAGGAGCACTTCAGGGGACTCCAGAGATACGCGCCCTCGCTCGAATGGGCTCTCCTCTCTCAGAGACGGAGTAGCGGTAGGGTGAAGCTAAGGCGCCACCCCGGAACTCGGCGGCAGCGTGGCAATCAGGATCCAGTATTCGTGGACGGCGTTCACGACGCGCATGAAGCTGTCGAACTCGACCGGTTTCTGAATGTACGTGTTGACCCCGAGATCGTAGCTCCGGACAACGTCTTCTTCGCGCTGCGACACGGTGAGGACGATGACCGGAATCGTTTTGAGGTGATCATCTTGCTTGATCTGCTGCAGCACCTCCAGCCCCCCGACCTTGGGGAGGTTCAAGTCCAGTAGAATCATCCCCGGCCGCGGGGAGGTCGCCGGATCGTGAAACTTCCCTCGATGATGGAGGTAGTCGAGCGCTTCCTCTCCGTCCCGAACTACCATCAGGTCGTTCCTGACGCGGCCTTTGGCGAAGGCCCGGCGGGTAATCTCGATGTCTTGCAGGTTATCTTCGACCAAGAGAATCGTGACGGGTTGGAGGTGATTCACCATTATGACGCGTTCCTTCCTTCAACGTTGCCGCCGCCCGCGGGGAGTTGTTCGGCGGTTGACGATTCCTCCCGTCTTTTCGGGATGGTGAAGGAGAACGTACTGCCTTCTCCCGGCTGCGAGGTCACCCAGATCCGCCCCCCGCCGCCTTCGACCACCTTTTTACAGATCGCCAACCCCGCCCCGGTGCCTTCGAACTCTTCCTGAGGATGAAGGCGTTCAAAGAGCCCGAAGATCCGTTCCATGTACCGGGGATCGATCCCGATCCCGTTGTCGGCGACCGAAATCACGTGCGCATCCCCTTCTTTCCGACTGGCGATCTCGATCACGGGGTGTGGGCGGGTATTGAACTTCACGGCGTTTGAAATCAGGTTGTTAAACACCTCCCCGATCTGGGTCGGGTCGCAGACCACGGTGGGGAGGGTCGAGACGACTCGGATCTCGGCGTGCTTCTGTTGGATCGTATACTCCAGATCGCGCTGGGCCTGCGCCAGAATACGATTCAGATCGACGGTCTGCGTGGTCGGGCCTTTTCGAGAAATGGAGGCCAGGGTCAGCAGATCATGGATGAGATCCCGCATCCGGACGGCGGCCTGCTTGAGGAAGTTCACGTACCGCTTTCCGTCCCCGTCCAACGATGGGCCGTAGTCTTCCAGGAGGAACCCGGCGAAGGCCTCGATCCCACGGAGCGGCTCTTTTAAGTCGTGCGAGACCACGTGCATGAAATCATCCATCTCACGGACCTTGTCCTCCAGGGCGCGTTTCTGGACCCGGAGTTCCTCCTCTGTGCGCTTGCGCTCGGTGATATCGCGAAGAGTGCTGATAGTCAGCACCTCGTCGCCCATGGTCATGGGGCTGAGGCTGACCTCGATGGGCACCTCGGTCCCGTCCTTTCGCCGACCGAGAAGGTCAAGACACTGGCCCATCGGCCGCGTCCGTGGCGCCGAGGCATAGGCACTCCGGTGTCCGATGTGCGCGTTCCGGAAGCGCTCGGGCACCAACAACTCGACCGGGCGGCCGATCAGTTCGTCTCGCCCGTAGCCGAACAGCGCCTCGGTTTGGGCGTTGACGAGGACGATGCGCCCCGTGCCGTCGACGATCGCAATCGCATCCGGCGCGGCTTCCAGCAGCCCGCGGAACTTGGCCTCGGCCTGCCCGTGTTCGGATTCCAGGCGTTCGAGTTGAGTCAGGCGAGCCTGAAGCGCGGTGAGTTCTTTCCGAAGCCGCTCGTTGGTCTGATCGGCAGTGTTTCCGTCGGCGCGCCGCATCGTTTGAATCGTACCAAGTTATCAGACTCTTTGAAATAATACAATAGAGATATTTTTCGCCCTCCAATCGCGTTTGACACCCGCTCTCTTAATCCCGGATAATGCGGCATAATCCTTTTGGGGGAGGGGACTAGCGGCCATGAACACCGATTCTATTCCCATCTTGCTGGTCGAGGACAGCCCTACTGACATCGAGATCATTCAACGCTCGCTGAAGAAAGGGCGCCTCGCCAATCCCATCCACGTCGCCCGAGACGGGGAAGAAGCGCTGGATTATCTGCACGAAGCGGCTTCCCCTCCCGGCGTCCTGATCGTCGACATCCACCTGCCGAAGCTCAATGGCATGGAAGTCCTCAGGAAAGCGAAGCAAATCGACCCCGACACGGTCGTGATTATGCTCACCGGTAAAGCCTCGCTCGAAACGGCCATCCAGTCGCTTCGCCGCGGAGGCGCCTTCGATTACATCGAGAAATCAAAAGATGACCTCCCGCAACTGGTCCAAGCGGTCCGGCTGGCAGTGGAACAACGGGCTCTGCGCCTTCAAACGCATTGGACCCTGTCCAACGAAGACCGGGACCGGGTGATCGACATGACGGAGATCCGGGAGAAGTTCGACCTGTCTGAGCGGGAGCTTGACGTCATCAAGCAACTCTGTCGCGGCGATTCCAACAAAGAAATCGCGGACCGGCTGTTCATCAGCGAGTTGACCGTCAAAGGCCACTTGAAAAACATTTACCAGAAAACAAACGTGCACAACCGAGCAACCCTCGTCTCCAAGATTCTTGCCAGCGCCGCCCTCCCCATGCCGCCGGCGAACACCCTTTCTCTCCCCTGATTACCGCCTGACCCTCGTCCCGCTTCACGAGACTTCCCCGAACACCGACGGCGCCCCTCGCCTGCTCGCGCCCTTCCCGCGGCGGACGACCACGTCGATGCTCTCTCCGCAGAGCAGGCAGCGCCGCGTTTCACGATTCCACGGCGCGCCCCCTCCCCGAATGGCAGCGTTGGACCGCTCGAACCTCATCAAGCCGGTGCATCGCCGGCACCGCATCGCCGACTGAACATCTCCTCGACGGTGCTCGGCCACCTCCTACCTCCCGAAACCACTTTCGCCCTTTTAATAAGTATCATCACTACTGTCCCAACGTTGTTGATTGATACGGCTCTAACCCATTGATAGTGCGTTCAGAAATGCGTTTTGTGCCTGTCACCGACTTGAACTGGTCAGAGTGGTTCTGCGACTCTGCGACGAGTATTTTCGCGGAGAC
>JACQCD010000074.1 GCA_016201825.1 Nitrospirota bacterium
ATTTCGATCATCGCGTCGGTGATCGGCACGTTTTTCGTGCGACTGGGCTCGAACGGCAAGATCATGGGCGCGTTGTACAAAGGCTTGATCTGGAGCGCGCTGCTTTCGGCGATCGCCTTCTGGCCCGCGACCATGTGGTTGATGGGCGACGAGACCGGTCACTCGGGCGTGGCCATCTACCTCTCCGCCTTGGTGGGATTGGTGGTGACGGCCTTCTTGGTGATGATTACGGAGTACTACACGTCCACCGAGTTCAAACCGGTTCGGGATATCGCGCAGGCCTCGACCACCGGGCACGGGACTAACGTGATCGCGGGGCTGGCGGTGGGCATGAAGTCGACGGCTCTTCCGGTGCTGGTCATCGCGGGGGGGGTGCTGGCCGCGTACGAGCTGGCCGGGATCTATGGGATTGCCATTGCCGCGGTGTCGATGTTGTCCATGGCCGGCATCATCGTGGCGCTGGACGCCTACGGTCCGATCACCGACAACGGCGGCGGCATCGCCGAGATGGCCGGACTCGACAAGTCGGTCCGCGCGGTGACCGATCCGCTGGATGCGGTCGGCAACACGACCAAGGCCGTGACCAAAGGCTACGCGATCGGGTCGGCCGGGTTGGCCGCGCTGGTGCTCTTCGCCGCGTATACCGAGGAGATCAACCGCATTCGCGCCAAAGCCATCGAGTTTTCGCTCAACGATCCCTACGTCATCGTCGGACTCTTCATCGGCGGTCTGCTGCCGTATCTCTTCTCGGCATTTTCGATGGAGGCGGTGGGTAAGGCCGCGGGCATGGTGGTGGTGGAAGTCCGCCGTCAGTTTCGCGAGATTCCCGGCATTATGGCCGGCACCGCCAAGCCCGATTACGGCCGGGCGGTGGATATCGTGACCCAGCGCGCGATTCGCGAGATGATCGTGCCCGGACTGATCCCGGTGCTGACGCCGATCGTGGTGGGCGTGGTGCTGGGCCCGAAGGCCCTGGGCGGTGTGCTGGTCGGCAGTATCGTGACCGGCCTCTTCGTCGCGATCTCGATGACCAGCGGCGGCGGCGCGTGGGACAACGCCAAGAAATACATTGAGGAAGGCCATCATGGCGGCAAGGGGAGCGACGCGCACAAGGCGGCGGTGACGGGTGATACGGTCGGCGATCCGTACAAAGACACGGCGGGTCCGGCGATTAATCCGATGATCAAAATCATCAACATCGTGGCGTTGCTGGTGGTTCCCCTCATCGTCTAACCCATGTCGCTTAATTGTGGAATCGTCGGGCTTCCCAATGTGGGGAAGTCCACCTTGTTCAACGCGCTGACGGCGGCGAAAGCCGCCGTCGCCAATTATCCGTTCTGCACGATCGATCCCAACGTAGGCATCGTGCAGGTGCCGGATGCCCGTTTGGCGGCGCTCTCCGCGCTGTACCGTCCGAAGAAAACCACGCCCACCACGGTCGAGTTCGTCGACATCGCCGGCTTGGTCAAGGGCGCGAGCCAGGGCGAGGGCCTCGGCAATAAGTTTTTGAGCCATATCCGCGAGGTCGATGCGATCGTCCACGTCGTGCGGTGCTTCGAAGATCCCGACGTGGTTCACGTCGCGGGCCGGGTCGATCCCCAGCGCGACGTCGAGATCATCGACACCGAGTTGATCCTGGCCGATCTGGACACGGTGGAGCGTCGCCGCCAGACCGCCGAGAAGCGTCTCAAAACCGATAAGAAGGCCAAGCCCGAAGTGGATCTGCTCGTGCGCTTGGGCGAGCACCTGGGCCGCGGCCTGCCCGCCCGCAGCCTGACCGTCTCCGACGAGGACGCGGTGATCCTGCGCGACCTCCGGCTTTTAACCGCCAAGCCCGTCCTCTATGCGGCGAACGTCTCGGAGAGCGACCTGCAGGCGGAGGGATCCGGCGCC
This sequence comes from Nitrospirota bacterium, assembly GCA_016201825.1. Taxonomy (GTDB): domain Bacteria; phylum Nitrospirota; class Nitrospiria; order 2-01-FULL-66-17; family 2-01-FULL-66-17; genus 2-01-FULL-66-17. Next base: position 1,894 of record JACQCD010000074.1, read on the forward strand.
GGTCCCTCGGTGGCCCCGTTGCGGGCGATCGCCGAGCGCGAGGGCGCGCAACTCGTCGTGATCAGCGGCAAGGTGGAGGAGGAGATTGCCGCGCTGCCCGAGGCGGATCGGCCGGAATTCTTGGCCGGGCTCGGCCTGACTCAATCAGGCTTGGATCGCCTGGCCCACGCGGCCTATAGCCTGCTGGGGCTCGTCACGTTTTTCACCTCCGGCGAAGACGAGTGTCGGGCGTGGACCGTGGTCTCCGGCACCAAGGCGCCCCAGGCCGCGGGGAAGATCCACTCGGACATCGAGAAGGGGTTTATCCGCGCCGAGGTCGTCGCCTTCGAGGATCTCATCGCGCTCAAGTCGATGGCGGCCGTCAAGGACAAGGGGCTGCTCCGGCTCGAGGGCAAGGAGTACGTCGTGCGCGACGGCGACGTGATCTACTTCCGCTTCAACGTCTGACCCCACCCGACCTGCCCGACCTACCCGCGAGGCTGATCTTTGTGGTTCGGGGCGAGAACGATCCGAACCAAACTGTCGACACTTGCGCGTAAGTACCGACGTTTTGAACACGTGCCGCCGCGTACGATCAGGATAGAAAACTTGATACTTATCTAGAAGTAATGTAAGTAGTATCCTACCATGAAGCAGAATCCACAGGCAGTGAGGCTTCGCGCCGCGTTCCGCCGGGCCGGGGGCGTCCTCCGGACCGCGCAGGCGCTGCGCGCCGGAGTGCATCCGCGGGACCTGTACGCTCTGCGGGACGCGGGAGTCCTGGAGCAAATCAGCCGCGGCGTGTACCGCCTAGCCGATCTACCGCCGTTTGCCGACCCCGACCTCGTGACCGTCGTTCTGCGCGTTCCCAAGGCCGTGATCGCCCTCGTATCGGCGCTCCACTTCCACGGGCTGACCACAGAGATTCCCCACGAGGTCAGCGTCGCCCTGCCCCAGGGAACATCCCGCCCGAGACTCGACTGGCCCCGGCTGCGCGTGTACTGGCTCTCCGGAGCGATGTTCACCTCCGGGATCGAGACCCACCAGCGCGATGGGGTTCGCCTGCGCGTGTACGGGGCGGCAAAAACCGTCGCCGATTGCTTCAAATTTCGTAATCGCCTCGGCATCCAGGTCGCGGTCGAGGCCCTGCGTACAGGAATCGAGGAGCGCAAGTTTACCCCGGCCGAACTTCTTCGCGCGGCGCGGACCTGCCGCGTGGGGCGAATCGTGCGGCCCTACCTGGAGGCGTTGCAGTGAGCCGCCCTCCGGCCGGCGGGCTCGTCCATTCCGTTCAGGCACGGCTCAAGAACGAGGCGCGTGAACGCGACCGCCCCTTTGCCGAGTTGCTGGAGCTGTACGCCGTCGAGCGCTTTCTGCACCGCTTGGGACGTTCGCCGTACCGCGAGGACTTCGTGCTCAAGGGCGCGCTGCTCCTTCGCCATTGGCTCGGCGCGGACACACGCCCCACGCGCGACATCGACCTCCTTGGGCCGGTCGATCTTGGGCAGGAACGGCTGCGCGAACTCCTCGGCGACCTCCTGCGTCTCGCTGTGGAGGACGACGGCATCGAGTTTTCGCTCGACTCGATGACCATCCGGTCGATCCGCGCCGAGTCGACCGTCCTCGGGCTGCGCGCCAAGTTCGACGCGCACCTCGGACCGACGAGGCTGCGCTATCAGGTGGACGTTGGGTTGGGCGACGCCGTATTTCCCGAGACCGTGGAGCTGGTTCCCGGTGGCCTCCTCGGCATGCCCATGGCGAGCGTGCGCGCGTACACCCCCTATACGACGGTGGCGGAGAAGCTGGAAGCGATGGTCGTGTTGGGAGATGCCAACAGCCGCACCAAGGACTACTACGATCTCTTCCAGTTGCCCCGGTCGGTCGCGTTCGAGGATCTCATCGCGCTTAAGTCGATGGCGGCCGTCAAGGACAAGGGGCTGCTCCGGCTCGAAGGTAAGGAGTACGTCGTGCGAGACGGCGACGTGATCTACTTCCGCTTCAACGTCTACCCCCCCGATCTGCCCGCGAAGAAGGTTTCTTGACCCATGAGCCCGTAAAGGGCTAAGCTGGGCCTCTACATTTTCGCAGGGGGCCCGGACCTTGTCTGAAAGCCTCTCCAACGCTGTTCCGCGCGGATCGTTAACACGGTGACTACGCCCGAAGACGAGGCACGGGAAGAGATCGACCGCCTGCTGACCCAGGCCGGTTGGATTGTGTGCAACCCTGATGATGCCAATATCGTGGCTCACCACGGCGTGGCGATCCGTGAGTTTCCGCTCAAATCAGGACATGGGGAGGCCGATTACCTGTTCTACGTGGGCGGAAAAGCAGCCGGAGTGATTGAAGCCAAGCCCGAGGGCACCACACTCACCGGGGTTGAAGTGCAGTCGGCCAAGTACACCTCCGGCCTGCCGGACGCGCTCCCGGCGTGGCAACGTCCGCTTCCGTTCTCGTATCAATCCACTGGTGTCGAAACGCGGTTCACGAACGGGTTGGACCCGTCGCCGCGTTCGCGTCGGGTCTTTGCGTTCCATCGACCGGAGATGCTCGCCAAGTGGCTCGACGCGCCGTACGAAAGTCTTGCAGCGGAGAAGCTCCGAAAGAGCGAGGACGCTCCCAGTACCTTCCTGGCTCAGATGCAACACATGCCGTCCCTTGAAGAGAAGGGCCTCTGGCGCGCCCAGATTCAGGCGATC
>JACQCD010000075.1 GCA_016201825.1 Nitrospirota bacterium
CCCTCAGCCTTTGTACGATCGAAGGAGACCGGGAGCAACTTGCTTTGCTCGTAGGAGTAGTCCTTGTATTTCGCCATCCGCACCTCCTGGCTTGCCTGAGCGGTCTGCGTCGTGGGGGCCCCAGCCCGATGCGGCATTATAGCGGGTTTCGGACTTTTTCTACAGACTCAACGCTCCGGTTCAGCGGCGGGCCGCGCAGCGGACCGTCCGCTGCAACCGATTGTTAGGCCGCCCTCGGTACGGTCCAGGGACATCGGTAACACTTTCGTCCGGACACATGGGTAACAGGTTGGTCATACTCACGGGCACCGCAGGAGGTGCCCGATGCCGTGGAGCCAGACATCACCCATGGACCAACGAATCCAGTTCATTGCCGATTATCTGCGCGAGGCGCTGTCGATGACCGAACTCTGCGACCTCTACGGAGTGAGTCGCAAGACCGGCTACAAGTGGATCGACCGCTACCTGCGGCACGGGCCCATGGGGCTGGAGGCGTGTTCGCGCAAGCCCCGTGTCTCCCCCAACCAGACCCCGGAGGCCCTCGTGACCGCGATTCTCGACGCCCGCCGTCGGCATCCGTCCTGGGGCGCCAAGAAACTGTTGCGCATCCTCCAGCAGCGCCACCCGCGCTGGCCTTGGCCCGGCCGGTCGACCATCTGCGACATCCTCAGTCGCCACGGGCTCGTGTCCTCACCACGGCGCCGCCGTCACATCGGCCATCCCGGGAAACCCACGACGCAGATCCTCGCGCCCAATGACACCTGGAGCGCGGACTTCAAAGGCCAGTTCAAGACCGGCGACGGCCGCTACTGCTATCCGCTGACGGTCACCGATGGCTTCAGCCGGTACCTGCTCGGCTGCCAAGGGCTGCTCTCCACCGCCGTGCACGAGGCCAAACCGGTCTTCAGGCGGTTGTTTCATGAGTTCGGCCTCCCCCAGCGCATCCGCACCGACAATGGCGTGCCCTTTGCCACGAACACGCTGGCCCGCCTCTCCAGCCTCTCCGCCTGGTGGGTCCGCCTGGGCATTCTGCCCGAGTTGATCGAGCCCGGCAAGCCTCAGCAAAATGGCCGCCATGAGCGGATGCATCGCACGCTCAAGGCCGAGACCACGCGCCCGGCGGCGGGCAGCCTCCGCGCCCAGCAACGGCGCTTCAATCGCTTCCGGGAGGAGTTCAACCTCGACCGCCCGCATGAAGCCCTAGATTTGCAGACGCCCGCTGCCGTGTATGCCCCCTCACCGCGTCACATGCCCGAGAAGCTGCCGCCGCTGGAATATCCCGACCGCTTCGAAGTCCGGTACGTCAGCGCCAATGGCGGCATTCGCTGGAACCACGACTGGGTTAATGTCTCCACCACCTGCGCCGGGGAGTATGTCGGCCTGGAAGAGATCGATGACGGGATCTGGAACGTGTTCTTCGAGCCGCTCAAGCTCGGCCGGTTGCTCGAACGCCAGATGAAAATCGAGGATGCCTTTGGTAGACTGCACCGCCAACTGTAACCCATGTCCCCGGACTCTTCTGTTACCGATGTCCCCGACCGCTCACACGGTGTTCACTTAGCCTCTGCCCTTTCTGCTCTCGATCCTCAAGCAACTTGCGCCTTCTTGCGAAGTAGAGGAACGGCACGCCAGTTAGAAACACCACAGCAGCGAAGGATAGACCGACTCTCCAAGGTCCAGGCTCAAGACTGAAGATCAGCAAGACCGTGTAGACGGCGATCAAGACGGCGCATACAAAAAAGTACCCAAAGGCGATCCACAACAGCACCACTTTCAGGCGCCCAGACCAGGGCGCCGAAGCCATTCCCGCAAGGCCGGCGACAACACCGCAAGCCGCCCACGTGCCAAACAGCGCAATCTGAATGTAGTAGACGGTCAGCGACTCAACCGTCGAGATCAGCGCCATCAACAGCGCAAGCGGACTCAGAAGCACCCAAGTCAGCCCAGATTTCACTGCACTCGTTCGACTGCTCATCTTTCCCCCTGCACGCCTAACTACAATTCGACGTCCCAATCATTTCTGCAAATCGAGCGTAGACTGCCTGCTAATCGCTCCTGAGAAGTACATGAGAAGTCGACAAAGAATCTATTGTAATCAAGTAACTTACAGTGGCAATCTCAATCAAAGGCTGAAGTGTGATATCACGCATATTCTGCTTCCTAACGCCCCCCGCCCGATTGAAGCTCCCTGTAGCAAGCTACAGGGAGTCTTCGAAGTGTAATGATCAGTGAAGAAGCACGCTTTCCATGTTGCTCGCTTACCCCGCAGCAAGCTGCGCGGAATGCGCTCACAATGCACTTTCGCCCAGCAACCGATCCGCAGGACTCTGCACGCCGCTGCCTCTGCGGTTCAGCACGAAATCGTTGGGGTCACCCTGAGGTAGCCCTCTTTTCTTGCCCCCGGTTGCGGTCGAAGGACTACCGGTCGCGGGAACCCGAATTCTGAATCACGGACTCCGCCCATCTGACGACGCGCTCGGCGAGCTCGACGGCCTCGCATAGTCGGCTTGCAACACTTCCTCGAACACACCAGGATATCGGCTCTCGACCGCATATTCCGTCAGGGCTCCGCATTGTCGAATCCCTTCGGAAACCGCTGGGTCGGTCGGATCGCGCCGCTTAGGCGGCATAGAGTTGCCGGCCCTCTCGCAGCGCCGGGCCGATGATCGTCCCGACCTTGTCTCCGTATGCGAGAATGTCGTCCGGTGTCACAACGACGACGTCGACCGGAACCGGGATACCAAAGAGACTGAGGTAAATTTGTTGTGCCAGGCGGCGACGGTGTGGGATATTTGCCTTGACGACGAGGAGATCGAGATCGCTGTCCGGCCCCATAGTTCCCCGAGCGGACGATCCGAATAGAATGATGCGATCCGGTTTTGCCACCTCGACAACGCGGCGGACGATCTCATCAAGAAGCGCTTGAGACACCCCACTCCCCTGAGACGGCCCAGTCGATCCCCTGCCAAGAACAGTCACCTCGCATCCTCCGAACCGAGACGTTTATGAGGCGAGCATAGCCCGTTGCGGGCTCAGGAGTCAAGAAACCGCGCGTTAGCTCGCGGTGGCCGCTGCGGGGGCGGCTCATGATGAGCTGTGCGATCCGGCCGTCGGGTCGAGGGCATCCCGCAATTGATCGCCCAAGAGGTTGAAGGCCAGCATCGTCAGGAAGATCGCAAGGCTTGGGAAGAGAATGAGGTGGGGATAGAACTTGAGCGCGGACCACCCCTCTCCGGCGAGGCTGCCCCAACTCGTTTGGGGAGCGGCGATCCCGAGGCCGACGAAGCTCAGCGTCGACTCGGCCAGAATCCCAGCCGGGATACGGAACGTGAGGGTGACGATCAGCGGTCCCACGGTCTGGGGCAAGAGATGGCGGAACAGGATTCTGGCGTGCCCCGCTCCGGACGCGCGAACCGCCTCGACGAACGGGCGCTCGCGCCACCGGAGAATCTCGCCCCGAACCAAGCGCGCCACCGTCATCCACCCGACCAGGCTGATGGCCAGGATCATGCCGGGCACGCCCCGCCCGACGACGATGCTCAACAAGATGATGAGCAGCAAGTCCGGGAGGGCATACAACACTTCGAGGCCCCGCATCAGCAGACGATCGACCGTGCCGCCGACGTATCCCGAGACGGCGCCGTACGCCGTCCCGAGGACCAGCGCGACCAGCGCCGACGCCAGCCCGACCAGCAACGAGGTTCGCGTGCCGTACACGAGGCGGGAGAGCAGATCGCGCCCCAGGCGGTCGGTTCCCATCCAATGAGCGGACGACGGGGCGGCATAGAGCGCGTCGGTATCCTGGGCGTCATACGGATAGGGCGCGACCAGGGGCGCCAAGAGGGCGACGAGCACGACCGCGCCGATCACGGCCACGTTGAAGAGACTCAAGCCCGAGACCCGACGAGCCCTCATGTCGAACGTCAGATCCGCGGATGATCCTGCGCTCACTCGACCCTCACCCGCGGATCGAGCCACGCGTACGCAAGATCGACGACGAGATTCGCGATCACCAGCAGCGCGGCATACAACAGCGTGGCCCCCATGATCAGCGGGTAATCGCGATTGGTCACGGCCGTGATGAAGAACCGCCCCATGCCGGGGATCGCGAAGAGGTACTCCACCACGAACGATCCCGTGACGAGCGTCGCGGCAAGCGGTCCCAACACGGTCACCACCGGCATCAAGGCATTCGGGAGCTGGTGTTTGAACAGCACCATCCCACGGGTCAACCCTTTGGCGTGGGCGGTCCTAATATACTCGTGATGCGCGACGTCGAGCAGGCTGGATCGGGTCAGGCGCGCGATGTACGCCGCCGGGCCGAGTCCGAGCGTCACCGCCGGGAGGACGAGATACCTCGGCCCTTCCCAGAGCGCGGGCGGAAGCAGATGCCAGCGATGGGAAACGATGAGCACCAAGAGCGCGCCCAGGACGAAATTGGGCAGCGCGACGCCCGCCGTGGCCGCGACCATCCCCGCGCGGTCGACGCCGGTCCCCGGCCGCTCGCCAGCTACGATGCCGAACGTCAGCCCGACAACCACGGCCAGCGCCAGCGCGACCAGGCCCAGGGCGAACGAGACCGGAAACGTCTCCGCGAGAATATCCGCCACGTTCCGGCCCACGTATTTGAAGGACGGACCCAGATCACCGATCGCCAAGCCTCCGATGTAGCGGACATATTGTCGCCACGCGGGTTCGTCCAAGTGGTACTTCGCTTCGATATTGGCGAGGATCTCGGGCGGGAGCTGCTTCTCGGCGTCGAAGGGGCCACCGGGCACCACCCGCAGGAGGACGAACGTCAGCGTCGCCACCGCCCACAGCACAGCCAGCCCCCACCCGAGCCGTCGCGCCGCCACGCGGATCATCGCGGCCTCGGCTCCATCGTCACGCCGTGCAACGACAGAATCTCCATGGCGTTGAAGTCCAGCCCTTTCACCCACGGCTTCACGAGCACGTTTTGCACGTGCGTGAAGAGCGGGATGATCGGAACGTCCTCTTCCGTCAACAGCCGTTGGGCCTCGTGATAAAGTGCCGACCGTTTCGTCCGGTCGCCCTCGGCCGCCGCCTCGGCGACCAACGCATCGTAGCGGGCGTTCGCCCAGCCGGAGTGGTTGTTGCCCGAACCGGCGGTGAACAACGCGAGGAAATTGTCCGGATCGGGGTAATCCGCGCCCCAGCCCAGTCGGAAGAGCGGCGGGGCGTCGTGTTGCAAGCGCTTGAGGTAGACCTTCCACTCCAGGTTATCCAGCGCCACCGTCACCCCCAGATGTTTCTTCCACTGGGCTTGCAGATTTTCAGCGATCAACGTATTGACC
>JACQCD010000077.1 GCA_016201825.1 Nitrospirota bacterium
CAGCGGGAAGGGCGAGGACACGTGCGATCAGTGGGGGTGGTGCAACGTTCGTTCTCCGCTCCATAAGATCCAGGATGGGATCAGGAAGCTGTTGCAGGGCATGACGTTGGCGGAGATGTCGCAGTTGAGCCATCCAGAGGAGAGTTCGTATGGCCTTGAAATTTCCAATTTATCTCGACAGCCACTCCACCACGCCGGTTGATCCCCGCGTCCTGGAGGTGATGCTGCCGTATTTCACCGAGAAATTCGGCAATGCGGCGAGTCGGAATCACGCCTTCGGATGGGCGGCCGAAGAGGCGGTGGAGACCGCGCGCGGACAGATCGCGACGTTGATCCATTGCGACCCCAAGGAGCTGGTGTTTACCAGCGGCGCGACTGAATCCAACAATCTCGCGCTGAAGGGCGTGGCCGAGATGTACCGGGAGAAGGGGGACCACGTCATCACCGTGACGACCGAACATCGGGCGGTGTTGGACACCGCCAAGCGCCTCGAGAAGCAGGGGTTGAAGGTGACGTATCTCTCGGTGGGAGCCGACGGCGTGGTCGATCCCGAGGCGGTGAGGCACGCGATCACCGATCGGACGATCTTGATTTCGGTCATGCTGGCGAACAACGAGATCGGCACGGTCAATCCGGTGGCCGAGATCGGGAAGGTCGCCAAGGATCGCGGCGTGCTCTTCCATTGCGACGCCACGCAAGGCGTCGGCAAGATTCCGGTCGACGTCCAGGCGATGGGGATCGACGTGATGTCGTTCACCGCGCACAAGATGTACGGTCCCAAAGGTGTCGGCGCCCTGTACGTGCGGCGGAGGAACCCCCGCGTCCGGCTCGCTCCTCAAATTGACGGCGGCGGGCACGAGCGCGGGATGCGGTCCGGGACGTTGCCGGTGCCATTGATCGTGGGCTTCGGGGAAGCCTGCCGGATCGCGGCCGAGGTGATGCCGACGGAATCGGTGCGGTTGGCGGCCCTGCGCGATCGGTTGAAAGAAGGAATCTTTAAAGGATTGGATGAGGTGTACCTCAACGGTCATCCGGTCCACCGTCTGCCCCACAACCTCAACGTGAGCTTTGCCTACGTCGAAGGGGAGGCGCTGTTGATGGGGCTGAAAGACATTGCCCTCTCATCGGGTTCGGCGTGTACCTCGGCGACCTTGGAGCCTTCGTACGTGCTGCGGTCGCTCGGGGTCGGTTCGGATCTGGCACACTCGTCGATCAGGTTCGGGTTGGGGCGGTTCACGACCGAGGAAGAAATCGAATACACGATTCAGAAAGTGGTGGAAGCGGTGAGCCGTCTGCGCGAGATGTCGCCGTTGTACGAGATGGCGAAAGAAGGCGTCGACCTCAAAACGGTGGAATGGACGCGTGACTGAGCGGGGCGAGTCAAGGGAAAGGGGAATGAGCCATGGCGTATAGTGAAAAGGTCGTCGATCATTACAACAATCCCCGGAACGTGGGGAGTTTCGATAAGAAGGATCCGTCGGTGGGGACCGGCATCGTGGGTGCGCCGGAGTGCGGCGACGTGATGAAGCTGCAGATCAAGGTCAGCCCGCAAGGGGTGATCGAAGACGCCAAGTTCAAGACCTTCGGGTGCGGGAGCGCGATCGCCAGCTCGAGCTTGGCGACCGAATGGCTGAAGGGCAAGACCCTGGACGAAGCGGCGCAGATCAAGAACACCGACATCGTCCAGGAGCTGGCGTTGCCCCCGGTGAAGATTCACTGCTCGGTCTTGGCCGAGGACGCTATTAAAGCCGCGCTGGCCGACGTCAAAAAGAAACAGATGACGACGGTCGGGGAGACCGCGAGCGCCTTGTAAAAGGCCCGTCCTCGATATGACCGGACACAGCGAGAGGAGAGACATGGATAATCTTCTGAATATGATCGAAGAGCCGAAGGCCGAAGAGGCGACCCTGAAAGTCACGCCGAACGCCGTGAAAGAGGCGAAACGGTTGATGGCAGTGCAAGGGACGCCGGGGTTGGTCGTGCGGATCGGGGTGCAGGGCGGAGGATGTTCGGGGCTTTCGTACAACTTGAACTTCGACACCAAAACCTCGGAATACGACGAGGTCATCGAGGTGGACGGCGTGAAGCTCGTGGTCGATGCCAAGAGTGCGATTTTCCTGAAGGGCACGACATTGGATTACGTGACGGCGTTGATGGGTGGCGGGTTCAAGTTCATCAACCCCAATGCGACCGGAACGTGCGGTTGCGGGGAATCATTCTCGGCCTGACAGGTCATCTCCTCGGGAGGTCCGATGGTTCCGGGCGAGGCATCTGTTTCGTGGATGGGACGGCGATCCGGCCGGAGCGGAAGGAGCAATGAGCGATTCGATGCACCGCGGTGCGTGCCGTTACTGTGGCGCGCCCGTCGAGTCCAGCGGTCTGTGCGGCCGTTGCCAAACGGCGGAACGATCGGATTTCTTCGCCGTGATGGGTTTACCGCGCCGTCTCGACATCGACCTGCAGGCCCTTGAGGCGATCTATCATCGTTTGAGCCGGGATGTTCATCCCGACTTCCACCACCACAAACCAGCCGACGAACGCGAAGCATGGCTGAAGCGTTCCACCTCGGTGAACAAGGCGTACCGGACGCTCCGCGATTTCCACGGGCGGGTTGCATACTTGGTCGAGCTCGAAGGCGGGGGGGCACTCAAGCCCCAGGCCCCGCCCGAATTACTGGAAGACGTCATCGAGGTGCAGGATCTCTTGGAGGAGTGCCGACGGGGTGAGGAGACCGAGCGACGGGCATTGGCCGACCGGTTGCAGCACGAACGGGAGCGGTTGCTCGATCAATTGGCTCGGCTGGAGTCGGATCTGAAACGAGGGGCGCGGGAGTGGGACGCCTCGCTCGGGGCCGAGACGGAACGGTCGCCCTCGCAACGGCAGATCCTTCGCGCCCTCCAAGACCTGCTCGGGCAGCGTGTGTACCTCCTCAATCTCATTCGGGATCTCGAAGGGGTCCCTTCGTCGGTCGCGTAAATGGCTCGCATCGTCGGGATCGACCTCGGTACCACGAACAGTCTCATCGCCTACATGGAGGGGACCGAGCCCCGCGTCATCGCCGACCCGGCGGGGGGGCGCTTGGTGCCGTCGGTCGTGTCGATCTCGAACGAGGGGCGGATCGAGGTGGGCGACGCCGCCAGGCGGAAACTCATCACCGATCCCGAGCACACGATCTATTCCATCAAGCGCTTCATGGGCAAGGGATGGGACGACGTGCGTCACGAGGCCGCCCTGTTCCCGTACCGGATTGTTTCGCCACCCGAGGACCGGGTTTCTCCCGAGCACACCGACGTGGTGCGCGTCCTGGCGGGTGGGAAGGCGTGGACGCCCCCCGAAATTTCCGCGCTGATCTTACAAGAACTCAAGCGTCGCGCCGACGCGTTCTTCGGCGAATCGATCACCCAGGCCGTGATTACCGTACCGGCGTATTTCAACGACACGCAGCGCCAAGCCACGAAGGATGCCGGGCGCTTGGCGGGACTCGACGTGCTGCGCATCGTCAACGAGCCGACCGCGGCGTCGCTCGCGTATGGGCTCCAGAAGCGTACGCAGGGCGTGATCGCGGTCTACGACCTGGGCGGTGGTACCTTCGATATCTCGATCCTCAAACTCAAAGACGGGATTTTCGAGGTCCTGGCCACCAACGGGAACACCCACCTCGGCGGGGATGACTTCGATCGTCGCCTCGTGGCGTTGATTTTCGAAGAGATCAAGCAACAGTTCGGGGTGGACCTCCACGACGTGCCCGAGGTGATGCAGCGTGTCCGCATCGCCGCTGAAGCGGCGAAGTGTCACTTGTCCGCGGTCGAGCTGGCCGGCATTGAGGTGCGGCTCGATGCGGATCGGTGCTATACGCGCACGATCACGCGGATGGAGTTGGAACATCTTATCCGCGACCTGGTGGAGGCCAGCTTGGGCCCGTGCCGGCAGGCGCAGGCCGACGCGGGACTCCAAGGTGGTCAGGTCGATGAGGTGGTTTTGGTCGGCGGCTCGACCCGCATTCCCTTTGTGCGGCAGATGGTGGAGCGCCACTTCGGGCGAACGCCGCACTGCGAGCTCAATCCCGAAGAAGTCGTGGCGTTGGGCGCGGCCATCCAAGCCGATATTCTAGCCGGCGGGATCCGCGATATGCTGCTCTTGGATGTGAACCCGTTGTCGCTAGGAATCGAGACCATCGGGGGGATCATGAGCGTGCTGATTCCCCGCAACACCACGATCCCGACCAGCGCGAAGGAAACGTTTACGACGTCGGTCGACGGTCAGAGCGCGGTGGCCATCCACGTGCTGCAAGGCGAGCGCGAGTTGGTCAAGGACAACCGCAGCCTCGCGCGGTTCGAGCTGCGCGGGGTCGATCCCATGCCGGCCGGTCTGCCGCGCGTGGAGGTGACGTTCCTGGTCGACGCGAACGGGATTCTCCAGGTCAGCGCCTCCGAACTGCGGAGCGGCAAATCGCAGTCGATCGAGGTGAAGCCGTCGTACGGGTTGACCGAGGCTCAGATTGAGCAGATGCTGGCGGATTCGTTCAAGCACGCCAAGAGCGATCTGGAGCAACGGGCGCTGATCGAGGCCAAGAACGAGGCCGCCGAAATTCTGCACGCGACCGACAAGGCGCTGCAGCGCGGGCGGCAGTTACTGGAGCCCCACGAAGTCGAACGCATCGAGACGGCGGTCGGGGAGTTGCGCGCGGCGATGGAGGGCACGGACCGCGAGGCCGTGCGCCGGAAGAAAGCGCAGTTGGATGAGGCGACGCGGCATCTGGCGGAAACGTTGATGGACGCCAGCCTGCACGAGGCGATGCAGGACAAGCACGTGTCGAAATTTCTTCCCCAGGATTAGAGCGGTCCGAAAGTGCATTGCTTGCATACCCCGCAGCTTGCTGCGGGGTATGCAAGCAACATGGAAACTATGATTCTTCATCTCCTTGCACTTCGAAGATTCCCTGCAGCTTGCTGCAGGGAGCTTCAATGACAGGGTTCGCACCGACCCTCACGCGACGAGGGTGTGGTCTTCTCGGCTCATGACGAAGCACCGGGTGACGTTTCTGCCCGCCGATATCACGGTGGAGGTCGATGACGGGACGTCCATCTTGGACGCCGCGCTGACCCATCACATCGAGTTGGAGCACAATTGCGGCGGCAATTGCGCGTGTTCCACGTGCCACATCATCGTGCGGGAGGGTATGGAGTATCTGACCGAACGGTCCGAGGAAGAAGAGGATCAACTGGAGGACGCCGACGGCCTCACCAAGACGTCCCGGTTGGGTTGCCAAGCGAAGATTTCGGGACCCATCGTGGTGCTGATTCCAGCGTAGGGACGTTACGGAGGTGATATGTGAAGCTGACCTGGCAAGACGCCGAAGACATTGCGATCCAACTCGCCGACCGATTCCACGGGATCGACCCGTTGACGGTTCGGTTCACCGATCTGTACAAATGGGTGGTGGCGCTTCCCGACTTTGCCGATGACCCCGCCAAATCCACCGAAGGCATCCTCGAAGCCATTCAGATGGCGTGGCACGAGGAATTCAAGCACGGCTGAGTGGTGCGGGTTGCTTCGCGACCCGGAAGGAGGGAAGAGTGTACGTTCCGCGCCCTTGGCGCGGCTCAGGTTTGACAAGACTCAAGACGCTATGACAGAATCCGCCCGCCTTCAGCCATCCATGTCGTCAGAACGCCTTCAAAAATTGATCGCCCGCGCCGGGGTCGCGTCGCGCCGGGCGGCCGAGCAACTCATCCTCGACGGCGAGGTGACCGTCAACGGTCGCGTCGTGCGCGAGCTGGGCAGCAAGGCCGATCCCTCCTCCGACCACATCAAGGTCCGTGGCAAGCTCCTCCTGTTTACCGCGCCGCCCCTGTACGTCATGCTGAATAAACCCAGCGGCTATGTCACGACGGCGAAGGATCCCCAAGGGCGGCCCACCGTCATGGACCTGCTCCGGGGAGTCCGTGGCCGGGTGTTTCCCGTGGGCCGCCTCGACTTCGACAGCGAAGGCCTGCTCCTGCTCACCAACGATGGAGAATTGGCGCAGGCGCTGATGCACCCCAGCCACGAAGTGCCCAAGACCTACACGGTGAAGATCAAGGGGAAGGTCGAGGACGCCGACATCGCCCGACTGGAGGCCGGGGGCATGGTCCTCGAAACCGGGCGGACGGCGCCGTGCAAGGTGCGTCGCGTGCGCGAGGGCGAGGCGAACGCGTGGCTCGATGTCACGCTGCGCGAGGGCAAGAAGCGCCAGGTTCGGCTCATGCTGGAGCGGATCGGCCACCCGGTATCGAAGCTGATCAGAACGCGCTACGCCAACCTGTCGCTCGGCGAGCTGCCGCTCGGTCACACGCGATTCTTGACGCCTGAGGAGGTTCGCGGGCTCCGCGCAGCCGCGACTGGCGCCACGACTCCGCGAAACGCCACGGTTCCACGAGGGGCCACGCCTTCGCGAAGCGTCACGCCTCCACGAAGCGCCACGGCTCCGCGAGGTGCCCGACCTTCCCGAACTCGCAATGGTCGCACGCGGGTTGCGTCGAGGGGCTAACGCGTGAAGCGAACTCATTATTGCAGCGCGCTGCGCCCCGAACATATTGGCACCGAGGTCACGCTCGCCGGCTGGGTGCACCGGCGGCGAGACCACGGAGGCCTCGTCTTCATCGATCTCAGGGATCGCACCGGTCTGGTCCAGATCGTGGTGTCTCCGGAGACCGAAGGCGGGACGGCCGGAGCGCACGAGGTGCGGAGCGAGTTCGTCCTTGAAGTCACGGGTGCCGTGTCCAAGCGCCCTGCGGGTTCTGAAAACCCGAACCTCGCGACGGGGGCGGTGGAGGTCCGGGTCAAGCGCCTCGAGGTCCTCAACGCGTCCAAGACGCCACCTTTTCAAATTGATGAGCCGGGCGACGTCGCCGAGATGCTGCGCTTGAAGTATCGGTACCTCGATCTCCGGCGGCCTGAGATTCAACAACACTTTCTCCTCCGTCATCGCCTCACGACCGCCGTGCGGTCGTTCCTCAACGCGCATGGATTTCTGGACATCGAGACGCCGGTGCTGACCAAGAGCACGCCGGAGGGCGCGCGCGATTACCTCGTGCCGAGCCGGGTCAACCCCGGGCAGTTCTTCGCGCTGCCGCAGTCTCCACAGTTGTTCAAGCAGTTGCTCATGGTCGCCGGGTTCGATCGTTACTATCAGATCGTCCGCTGCTTCCGCGACGAAGACCTGCGCGCCGACCGCCAACCCGAGTTCACTCAGATCGATATCGAACTGTCGTTCATCGAGCGCGAGGACGTCCTCGTGTTGATGGAAGAGATGATCGCGTCGCTGTTCAAAGAGATCAAAGGCGTCGAGCTGCCGAGACCGTTCCCGCGTCTCTCGTACGCCGACGCGATGGGGCGCTACGGTGTCGACAAGCCGGAGACCCGCTTCGGGATGGAGCTACGCGACGTGTCGCTTCTCGTCAGCGGGACGGCGTTTCAGGTCTTCCGGCAGACGTTGGACAAGGGCGGGATGGTCAAAGGCCTCAATGCCTCGGGCCAGGCCGGCTGGTCGCGCAAGGATCTCGACGATGTGACGAACGAGGCCAAGACGTTTGGCGCGAAGGGCCTCGCGTGGTTGAAAGTGACGGCATCGGGTGTCGAGTCACCGATCGCGAAGTTCTTCGATGAGGCCACGCTTGCGTCGGTCGTGCGCGCGCTCGATGGAAAGCCGGGAGACCTGTTGCTGTTCGTGGCCGATGCGCCCGCGATGACGAACGCGGTCCTCGGTGCGCTGCGGCTCTCGCTCGGCAAGCGACTGGGCCTCATCGACAAGACGCGCTTCAACGTCCTGTGGGTTCTCGACTTCCCGATGTTGGAGTACGACGCCGAGGAGAAGCGGTGGGTGGCCATGCACCATCCCTTCACGGCGCCGATGGACGAGGACCTCGGCACGTTGGATTCCGACCCGGGGAGTGTTCGCGCCAAGGCCTATGACATGGTTCTCAATGGCGAGGAGATCGGGGGTGGTAGCATCAGAATCCATCAGCAGGATGTGCAGTCCCGCGTGTTCTCCCTCCTTGGAATCGGGAAGGAGGAGGCCGAGGCCAAGTTCGGCTTCCTCTTAGAGGCGTTGCAGTACGGCGCGCCGCCGCACGGCGGGATCGCGTTCGGTCTCGACCGACTCGTGATGCTCCTGGTCGGCGCGGAATCGATCCGCGACGTGATCGCGTTCCCCAAGACGCAGAAAGCGATTTGCCAGATGACGAACGCGCCGACCCCGGTGGACGCCAAGCAGCTGCAGGAGCTCTCGATCCGCATCGCACTCCCCCCGAAACAGAACCCGGAGAAGAGCCATGGTTGACGACGGTAAGGCGGTCCTGCTCAGGACCGCTGCGGACGTGGGTAAGTACTACGCCTTCATCGGGCAGGCTTTGCGCGCGATCTACGACCCCGCCGCCGCGGCCCAACTTCCGATGGAGCTTTTGGATTCCCAGATCGACCAGATCCGCAAGTCGCTCGCGCCCGTGCTGGAGACGAACCACGTCGTCAAGCAGAACTTTGCGCAGATTGACGAGGAGCTTGCGCGTATCCGGCGGGCGGCGTCGTTGAACGGAGAGCGGCAGAAGGCGGCCGACGAGGCGCAACGCTTCGGCGTGCAGATCCAAGAACGGGCCAAGGTGGTCAGCGACCTGGTCGCGCTGTTTCGCCGCCTGTAATCTCGATGGCCTGGACGCCGCGACGGCTTGAGACGCCGCGGCTTATTCTTCAGCCGACCGGTGAAGACGACGATCGGGCCGGCCTCGATACGTGGCTCCAGCAGCGCGTCGGCCTTCCGAACCAATGGCGGATTATCTCGAAAGCGCTCGATCGTGTCATTGGCATCGTCGGCTTCATCCGGTGGGAGCCCGAGCGGGGATGCGCCGAGATCGGTTTCGGCCTCGTGAAGGTGGCGTCGGGGCAGGGGTTGATGACCGAGGCGTGCCGCGCCGTGATCGACTACGGGTTTGCCGAGATGGATCTCTCGCGCATCGAAGCCCGCTGCCAGCTTGCCAATCTCGCGTCGGCGCGCGTGTTGGAGAAAATCGGCATGACGCGGGAGGGCATGGTCCGCGGGCGCGTCCACTCCAAAGTGCCCGACGAGGACTTCTGGCTCTACGCGATCGAGCGGGGAGTGACGGGCAATGACGCTTCGTCCGGTTGCTGAGCAACGCCCCCTGGCCGAAGTCCTCTCAGCCCACCTCGGTCAACCGAGGCGCGCTCTGCCACGCCGCGTACTGCAGCTTCGGTGTCTGGCGGATGGGCGAGCAGGCCGGTGGCGACGTGCCGGTCATGTTCGGCGCCGAGCCGTCGTCACCGAGGGGGACGTCGACACGCCATCCAACACCGTCCTCCGCCCCGGCCTCGCCATCAAACCCACTCCCTCCCGCGTCATTCCAAAAGCGATCACGGCTGAATTCGGTTCAGGCCCGACGGGTGTGTACGACCTGCACCGGTATTGCGGATGGAAGGAGCGGATCGAGGAGGTGGGGCGGATGTATGTGTTCGGGTGACGAGACGCAACACGTGACCACCGCCCTTGTTGATAGTCGGTGCCCCGCTTCCCCCGGGGAGATCACGCCTCGGCTTGCCGATCGGTCCCGCCAAGGACACGGCGAATCGTGCGGGGAGTGAGCCCCTCACGGGATATTGTCATGCAACACCTGATCTCATCGTGTGACCGATTGGGGCTTCATTCGGTTTACGGTCTTGACTTTTTAGGTTCATCCGGGAATTCCGTGGGTAGCCGGATAGAGTTGTAGGCCCCCGCAGTGGAAGTAGATGGCCGTTTTGAAGTGCTCTTTGTTCCGAAAGCCGTACGCGCGTTTCTTGATGGTTTGGATTTTTGAGTTGAG
>JACQCD010000007.1 GCA_016201825.1 Nitrospirota bacterium
CGAGATCGTGAACGTGAACGGTGGCGCGATCGCCCTGGGTCATCCGGTGGGTATGACCGGGACGCGCCTGGCGGTGACGATTCTGCGTGAAATGAAACGCCGCAATCTCAGCCTCGGCGTGGCCAGTATGTGCGTCGGAGGGGGGATCGGCGCGGCGATGGTGTTGGAGAGGAAGTGACCGGCTCGTAGCTCACAGCTCATAGGGAAAGCCGAATCCGAAGCCTTTTCCTATGAGCGATGAGCTGAAAGCTATGAGCTAACACGGAGGGGGCCATGTACATTTACAAAGCGGCGGTAATCGGCGCGGGGACAATGGGGGCGCAAATCGCCCAGACCATTTCGTATGCGGGGTTGCCGGTGATCCTCAAAGACGTCAAGCCCGAGTCGGTTGAGCGCGGGCTTGCGACGGTGCGGAAGATCTACCAGGGCCGCGTGGAGAAAGGGAAGATGACCGCGCACGAGATGGATCAGAAGATGGCGCTGGTGTCCGGTGCGGTCGACTACTCGGGGTTTAAGGACGTCGATCTGGTGATCGAGGCGGTGTTCGAGGACGCGGGGGTGAAGCGGCGGGTCTTCGCCGAACTGGAGGCGGCGTGTTCCGAAAGCGCGATTCTCGCCACCAACACGTCTTCATTGTCCATCTCCGGGTTGGCCTCTGGGCTCAAGCGGCCGGAAAAGGTGGTCGGGATCCATTTCTTCAATCCGGCGCACGTGATGAAGTTGGTCGAAGTCATCCCTGGGTTGGCGACCTCATCAGAGACGGTGGACGACGCCGTGGCGTTTGCCGAGAGTTTGCGCAAGATTCCCGTTCGGGTTCAGGAATGCGCGGGGTTTCTCGTCAACCGTTTGCTCATGCCGTATCTCAACGAGGCGGCGATCGCGATCCAGGAAGTCGCCGACCCGGAGAGGGTCGTGGACGAGGCCAAACGGATCGACGCGGCGTTGGTCGGGCTGGGGATGCCGATGGGACCGTTCGCCCTCAGCGATATGATCGGGTTGGACGTCGCGGCCAAGGTGGCCGACATCCTGTACGATTCATTCGGCCCCCGCATGAGTCCCGCCGTTCTGCTGAATGACATGGTCAAGGCGGGGCGGCTGGGCGCGAAATCTGGAGCGGGATTTTTCACCTATGACGACCGGGCCGACAATCCGCTTCCGCAGACGGTGGCGCACATTCAAAAGCGCACGGGGATTCGTGGAACTCCCTGTGTGCCCCAGCGACTGTTGATGCCGATGGTCAACGAAGCCGTGATCTGCTTCCAGGAAGGGGTCGCGACGGCGGCGGATGTCGATATTGCGATGATGGCCGGAACGGGCTTCCCTCAGGACAAAGGCGGGCCACTCCACTATGCGGATCAATTGGGGTTGGACGTGGTCCTGGCCGATCTCGATCGGTTGACGCGTGAATTGGGGCCACGATTCTGGCCTGCCCCCATGTTGAAGCGGATGGTGGCGGCCGGCTTTCTGGGTGTGAAGAGCGGACGGGGTTTCTTTCACTACTAACTTCAACGGCGTGTGGCTCCTCGGCCCGTGAATGCGCTTTGTGCATCGCGAAGCAAAGCAGGGCCTGCGGGGCGCTACGCAAGCGAGGATCCGTGGGACGTCAATTTCTGAGCAGCACCGTTGAAGATCGTGTCGCCACCGTCGTGCTGAACCATCCGCCCGCGAACGCGTTAAGCAGCGCCGTCCTCTCGGAGATCGACGATATCTTTGCGGAGCTCTCCACTGCCGAGGCGGTGAAAGCGATCGTCTTCACCGGAGCGGGTTCGCTCTTTATTTCCGGGGCCGACATCAAGGAAGTCGCCGGCATTACGAACGAGGCGATGGGCAAGACGCTGACGGCGCAGGGCCAGAGGATGTTGGATCGCATCGAGCAGATGGAGAAACCCGTCATTGCGGCGATTAACGGGCTGTTTTGCCTGGGCGGAGGCCTCGAACTGGCGATGGCGTGCCACATGCGCATCGCTGGAGAGCGCGTTCGGTTAGGCCAGCCTGAAATCGACCTCGGGATCATTCCAGGGTTCGGAGGAACCCAGCGCCTGCCGCGTTTGGTCGGCCAGGCCAAGGCGATCGAACTGATCCTCACCGGAGACAAGATCACCGCGCAGGACGCCAAAGCCATCGGTCTGGTCAATAAGGTCGTGCCCGACGCCGAGGTCGTCAAACAGGCTCAAGGGCTCGCAAAGAAAATTGCCGCCAAGAGCGCGGTTGCGGTTCGAGCGGCTCTGCGCGCGATCCGTGAAGGGGCGGTCCTGTCGTTGTCCGAAGGCCAGGCGCTGGAATCGGCCCTGTTCGGTCGTGTGTGTGAAAGTGCGGACAAGAAAGAAGGGTTGGCCGCGTTCCTTGAGAAGCGACAGCCAAAATTCCAGGATCGATGAGTTGGTGACTTCGAGCGAAGTGGTTTCCCTGGGGCACGTGTTTCATCGTCCGCATTCTCGCGAACGAAGCGACCGGCCGTAGTGCATGGCTCGACGACCCACCACGCGTGCGAATAACCTCTCAGTCGGGACCTCCCGTCCGACTGTGCGCCGACCCCGGGTCGCTCGGTCCACCCCCGATCTCGCGGAGAGCTTGGCGATCGTTCAACGGCTTGCGAACCGATTATCGGGGTGTTTCGACGTGACCTCGATCGGCGATCAGGTGGTCGGTATCTTGACCGATGAGTTGGGTCTCCGCTCGTGTTCGATTATGCTCGTGGACTCGACCGGTGAGCGGATCGTGAATCTGTCGGGGGCCTCGCCCACGCGAACCAAGACCGGACGCCGATCGTTTCGGCTCGGCGAAGGGGTCGCTGGGAGCGCGGCGTTGTGCGGAAAGACGATTCGCGTCAATGATACCCGCCAGGATGTCCGCTTCCTCAAAGGAGCCGGATCGATTCGATCGCTGTTGTGTTTGCCCTTGTTTTCCGGCGGGCGCGTCATCGGCTTGCTGAACCTCAGCCATCCCGATCCGGGGTTTTTCTCGAGTGAGCACGAATCGGTCTTCTCGATCCTGGCCACGATGGTCGGTCATTTGTTGACGTTTGCCCGTCTCCAAGGTGAACTGTCCGGCCTGAATCGATCGCTGGAGGGCAAGGTCGAGGCGAAGACGAGGGAAATCGAAGCCTCGCAACGCAAGCTCTTTCAGCAAGAGAAACTGGTCTCGCTGGGCACCCTGGTGGCGGGTGTGGCGCACGAACTGAATAATCGGCTCGTGCCGCTTCTGGCCTACTCGCATGTGCTGGCCGAAACGCCTCGGAGCGAAGAAGAGCGCCGCTTGGTGGCGGCCATGGCGTCGGCCGCGGTGGGCGCGAAGAAAATCGTGGAGGGGTTGTTGCGATTCGCAAGGCAGGACCACCCAGAGATGGAGTTGATGCATTGGAACGATGTGATCGCGGAGGTGGTGGATGCCTTGGGCTTTCGGAAGGACAGCGGGCGGATCACCGTCCGCACGGCGCTCGACCCCGCCCTGCCTCCGGTCTTGGGAGATGCGCAGCAAATGGGGCAGGTGCTGATCAACTTGATGAACAATGCCTTCGATGCGATGGGAGAATGCGGTACGCTGGAAATCGTGTCGCGAGGGGAGAACGCGCACGTGGACGTTGAGGTCTCAGACACGGGACCGGGTATCCCGGCCGAGGCGCTCACCAAGATTTTCGATCCGTTCTTCACGACGAAGGAGGTCGGCCGCGGGACGGGGTTGGGTCTCTCGCTCTGTTACGGGATGGTTCGTGCGCATCGCGGCGAGATCAATGTCGAGAGTCGACCCGGCCGGACGGTGTTCACCGTCCGGTTACCACGCGCGACCGGTCACGCGGTGGACAATGAATCCGGCCTCCCATCGTCGGAACGCTCGCATGTCTGATCCGACGGACAAGCGGCTCTATCGCCGCGTGGACGTGGTGATCCCGTTCGGGTTTCGTCCGGTCGATCGAGCGGCGGTGGAAGCGATTCCGTCGCCCCGCCCGCCGCGCGACGCGTCGGAGTCCCCGGATCCTCTGATTGCGATGCTCGAACGGATTGACGTCAAGTTGGATCGCATCCTCGACCGTCTGGAGTCGAACGACCGCTGGCCGCCGCTACAGAACATGCCCATCAATCTCAGCGGTGCGGGCGTGCGATTCGGTTGCGAGAGTCCCATGACCCCCGGGGCCTTTCTCGAATTGGCGCTCGTGCTGCCCGGCGACCGTCCGGCTCGGATCTGTACGTTCGGAGAGGTGGTCCGACAGACCAAGCGGGGTCGCTCCCGGAACGGCGCGTACGAAAGCGCGGTGTCGTTCGTCGCGCTGTCCGAGCGCGATCGAGAATCGATTATTCGGTATACGTTTCAGGTTTCTGGCCGCTAGCGTCCACCGTCACGGTCGGCGTACTCGACGGCTACCAAGGTCAAGCCGTGAGGAGGGGCCGTCCGCCCGGCCTGCCGCCTGTCCTTCCCCTTCAGAATCAACGCCACCGCGTCGGGTTCGCGCGCTCCGAGGCCCACTTCGATGAGCGTGCCCACGATCGTTCTCACCATGTATTTGAGAAACCGGTCACTGGTGAGTTCGAAGATGACCAAGTCCCCTGATCGTCGGATCGTGCACTGCGTGAGCCGGCACACGGTGCGATCGGTGGGGTGATGCGAGGGATCGGCGGCGCGGAAGGCGCGGAAGTCATGGACGCCGATCAGGTCAGCGGCGGCCCGGCGCATCCGGGGTCCCTGTAAGGGGCGAGCAAGGTGCCAGGAGACCCGTTGCCACAGCGGGGAGGGAAACGGACGGTTCATCACGGCGTACCGATACTGTTTGCGCCGCGCTGAAAATCGAGCGTGAAACGAATCGTCGACCCGCGCGGCGGCGACGACGGCGATGTCATCAGGAAGGACGGCGTTGAGGGCCCGTTGCCACGCCGAGGGATCGAGCGCCCGGTGGGTGTGATAATTGGCGACTTGAGCGAGCGCGTGGACACCCGCGTCGGTGCGCCCGGCTCCGATGAGGACAACGGATTCCCGGCCGATGCGCTCGATGGCCGATTCGATCGCGCCCTGAATCGTTGGAACGGACGCCTGCCGCTGCCACCCGGAATAGGCCGTGCCGTCGTATTCGATCGTCAGTCGGATATTGGGCATCGGGATGCGTTTGAATGCGAGGCGGCCCGGGAG
>JACQCD010000092.1 GCA_016201825.1 Nitrospirota bacterium
CTACCTCGGCCACTCGCTTGACCGCCTGTGTCTTGAACTCAGCCGTGTATTCCTGCTTCGGGATCTTGATCATCTTCGCCTCCAAGGTGACGTCCATTGTACGTGATCCTTGGAAGACGAAACTCGAGGGGAAGCTCAGTGTCAACAACCGCCGGTCGTACCGCCGCTATCCGGATGTCCCGGTTTTCTTCAGAACCTTGCGTGGCCTCTTGGGCTTGGCCAAGGCCAAACTGACATGGTGAAGGACCTTGGGCGAAACTTTTCTCGCCTTTTCAAGCTTTGAGACGTATGTCTAGCTCACGCCCATTCGACTCGCGAGGTCTTCTTGGGACAATTCCGCTTTGATTCTGGCGGCTTTGACGGGATTGGAGATGTAGCGGGACACATCGAACGGGACGAGTTCGCCTTCGACCGGATCGGCAAGCACGCGCTTGGCTTATGCGGCGAGGACCGAGTCTGCGATCTCAGATCGCATTGTCGAGCCGAGTGTGGAGCTGGTCCCAAGGGATCGATTGAACAGTACCGGAATCCAACTCAGTCATCCGACGCTCGATCTCCGCGACCCAGGCCTACTCCACCCCTTCCTCGTTGTGCACGCAGAGAGCGAATTCGGGTTCCCGATTCACTTGCGCGTGCTTTTCGCCTGTCCGTTTGAACGCTTGGGGCGACGGGATGCGCGGGCTGCTAGCCAACGCTTGAAAGACGGTTGGCTTTCGCCTGACGGCCGCCCAGCCAGCAACCCCTCGACGCTGATGTCTTCGTCAATGTCTTCCCAGTGAATACCGGTGCCCGTGCCGATCAGGCGCCAGCGTTTGCGCTCGGCCGATGACGCGTGTTGCAATCGAGGAAACCAAGCCAACGGGACCGAGATGCTGCGGCCGTCACTCAGGTCAACGCAGAGCGTATCGTCGGTGACTGTGACCTTCTGGGCCGAGGGGACTTCGATTTCAATGGCCGAAATACTCATTCCACGCCGGGCGTGCGTTGCTATCGTAGCCGGTCGGGGCTCTTACGCGGAAGCTGCCAGCGCCTTTGCCACCGCACCTGGCAGCTCGACTGCGACAAAATATTGGGCCGGGTAGAGATAGTCCTCGCCGGACTCATCGACGACCCGGATGTAACCGTCTTTCGCTGCAGCTTGGTCGGGAAGGACTTGGTAGACCTTGCGCAATTCAAGATCTACGCAGCCTTCATTGCGAACGCAGAGGACGAATTCAGGCTCCGGTTTTTTGCGTGCCATAGAGGAACTCTAGTCCAAAAAGCATTTGATCTTCAAGCCCTTTTTGCCAATGCCGTGCGCTTCATACCAGTGGACTTCGGCTCGTCGAATCCGCCCGTCCGTGAGGCGAACCCTCGCCACTCCCTTGCACTTGCGCCAGCGTCCGGTTCCATACCGTTTGTGGAGCTTGGCCAACGTCCGAATACTTTTGTTGACCGCGATAACTTCAATTTGAGAGATCTCGCCAACGAGCTCAACGTACGAGCTCCAACTGCGACTCCGTCACTCATGGTAGCACGACCTGTGATGATCCGCAGATTTCCTTGACTTTACCCCAGCGCGTTCAGCGCCGACCCCGCCTTGAACCACCCAATCTGCTGCGCGGTCATGCTGTGATTGGCCTGGATCTTCACGCCCCGGCCATCGGCCTTGTGGATAGTCACGTCCACCGGCTTGCCGGGCGCTAATGCCGAGAGGCCGGTGATGCTCACGCGGTCCTTCTCTTCGAATTTGTCGTAGTCCGCGGGATTGGCGAAGGTTAGGGGCAGGATGCCCTGTTTCTTCAGATTCGTTTCGTGTATCCGGGCGAAGCTCTTGGTGATCACGATTTTCACGCCCAAAAAGCGCGGGGACATGGCCGCGTGCTCGCGGCTGCTGCCCTCGCCGTAGTTTTCGTCACCGATCACGATGGAGCCGATGCCCTGGGCCTTATAGGCGCGCGCGACTTTACTGGGGGTTTGGCCCGTTTCGCCGCTCAGGACGTTGCCCACCTTGCCGGCTTCGCCGGTGAAGGCGTTGGTGGCGCCCAGAAACATATTGTCGCTGATCTTGTCCAGGTGGCCGCGGTACTTGAGCCACGGGCCGGCCGGGGAGATGTGGTCGGTGGTGCACTTGCCTTTGGCCTTCAATAAGATGGGGAGCTTGGCGAAGTCTTTGCCGTCCCATTTCGGGAACGGTTCGAGCAGGGCTAGGCGCTCGCTGCCGGGCGCCACGTCGATTTTCACCGCGTCGCCGTTTTCGGCCGGGGCTGAAAAGCCTTCTTCACCCTTGGCAAAACCCTTGGCGGGTAACTCCTCGCCAACCGGGGCCTCGAATTTGATCTTGGTCCCGTCTTTAGCCGTCAGCGTTCCGGTCACCGGGTTGAAGTCCAATGTTCCGGCGAAGGCCATCGCGGTCACGACCTCGGGGCTGGAGAGGAACGAGAGAGTTTCCGCGTTGCCGTCGTTGCGCGCGGGGAAGTTGCGGTTGAACGAGCTGATGATCGAGTTCTTCTCGCCCGGCTTGATGTCGTCGCGCTTCCACTGGCCGATGCAGGGGCCGCAGGCGTTCGCCAGGACCGTTCCGCCCATGTCCTCGAACGTCTTCATGAACCCGTCGCGTTGCATGGTGTGGTAGATGCGCTCGGAGCCGGGCGTGACCAGGAACTGCGCCTTGGCCTTCAACCCGGCTTTGAGACCCTGGCGCGCGATGTGCGCGGCGCGGCTGATGTCTTCGTACGATGAATTGGTGCAGCTCCCGATCAGGGCCGCGGTAATCGTCATCGGGTAGTTCTTCTCCTTGGCCTCGGCCGGCAACTTGGAGACCGGGCGCGCCAGGTCGGGTGTGTGTGGGCCGACGACGTGGGGCTCCAGCGTGGACAGGTTGATCTCCACGATCTGGTCGTAATACTTCTCGGGTGCTTGCAAGACTTCGGGGTCGGCCACCAAGAGTTCGCGATGGGCTTGGGCGAGTTTGGCGAGGTCGGCGCGCTCGGTGATGTTCAGGTACGCTACCATCTTCTCGTCGAACGGGAAGATCGAGGTGGTCGCGCCGAGCTCCGCGCCCATGTTGGTAATCGTGCCCTTGCCGGTGGCGCTGATCGTCGCGGCGCCGGGGCCGAAGTATTCGATGATCTTGTTCGTCCCGCCTTTGACCGTGAGCAGGCCGCAGAGGTAGAGGATCACGTCTTTCGCCGACGCCCAGCCCTGCAATTGGCCGGTGAGCTTCACGCCGACCAGCTTGGGATGGAGAACCTCCCAGGGGAGGCCGGCCATGACCTCGCCCGCGTCCGCGCCGCCAACGCCGATGGCCAGCATGCCGAGGCCGCCGCCGTTGGGGGTGTGCGAGTCGGGGCCGATGATCAAGCCGCCGGGAAAGCCGTAGTTCTCGAGGACCACCTGGTGGATGATGCCCGCGCCCGGTTTCCAGAACCCGATCCCGTACTTGCTCGCGGCCGAACGCAGGAAGTTGTAGACCTCTTTGTTCTCCTCGATCGCGCGCGTGATGTCTTCCTTGGCGCCGGATTGCGCGCGAATCAGATGGTCGCAGTGGACGGTACTGGGCACGGCCACGCGCTTCTTGCCGGCTTGCATGAATTGCAGTAGCGCCATCTGCGCGGTGGCGTCCTGCATGGCGACGCGGTCGGGACGGAGTAACAATTGCGCCTTGCCGCGCTCCCAGACCTGGGCATCGAAATCATCGGCGTGCGAGACCAGGATCTTTTCGGTGAGCGTGAGGGGCCTGCCAAATTTCTTGCGGGCTTTGGCCAGAACTGCCGGCATTTTGGCGTAGAGGGCATTTATGGCATCAACGGACATTCGTTCCTCCTTGGGATATGACCGAGAACAGGTGGTGCATTGGAACGGCGGCGAGACGGACCGCCGCTGACACGAGCCATGAAGAAGAACGCCATTCTAATGAAGGAACGCGCACCGTGTCAACTGGCTGTGCCCTCGTTGGTTCCGTGTACCGGGCGGGAATTGGATCCCGGTCATGGCCTGGTGAGCGGGGTGCCGGGCCGCGCGGAGGGCGGGCCCTCTTCGTGCATACGCATGCATGCGATCGATGTTCTTGACGGTCGAGGCCGGTATGATAGCTTACCCATAGAGATCGATCGGTTCGGCCAAACACTCGTCTCGCCCTCGTATGCCACACCAGCGCGAAATCCGCCACGAACTCTTTTCCCTCGCCATCCCGGTCGTGTTCAGCAGCCTGCTCCAACGGGCCGTCAACGTCATGGGCGTGTTTCTGGTCGGCGGATTGGGCGCGTCCGCCATCGCGGCGGTGGGGATCGGTCAGTTCCTCATCTTGATGGTGATGACGTCGGTGTGGGGGCTCTCGGCCGGGACCACGGTGGTCGTCGCCCAGTTGTGGGGAGCCGAGCGGCGGACGGAGGCGGCGCACGTCGGTCTCCAAGCGATCCTCGTCGGAGCCCTCCTCGGTCTCGGGATCAGTCTGGCGGGGGTGGGGCTCGGTCAATGGGGCGCCGTGTTCCTGGGGGCGCCTCCGGAGGTGTTGGTCTTCACCGAGCCGTATCTCCGGATTATTTTTTCCTTCTTCGTTTTTTCCCTGTTGGTCAATCTCCTCTCGGCCATCATGTACGGCACCGCGGACTCCCGGCCACCGCTACGCGCCGCCGTGCTGATGAACGTGCTGTATTTCGCGATGGCCTACCCCCTCGTCCACGGACTGTGGGGCGTCCCGGCCCTCGGCGTCGCTGGGGCGGCCCTGGCGTCCGGGCTGTCGGAGATGGCGGCGGCGCTCTATCTGCTCGTCGTCGGCTTTCAGAAAGGCTACCTGCGTCGGGGCGCGGCCGATCGCGCATTGCTCCGTCAAGTCTTTCACGTCGGACTGCCGGTCTTTGCGGAGCGCCTGGTTCAGCAGGCCGGTCAGATGATGTTTCTCAAAGCCGTGATGCTGTATGGGACGGCCGCGTACGCGGCTCACCAAGTCGTGCTGACGATCGAGGCCTTTTCGTTCTTGCCGGGCTTGGGCATCAGTCTCGCGGTCACCTCCGCCGTGGGCCGGATCCTCGGGGCGAACCAACCCCATCAGGTGGCGCTGGTGCACAGGGAGGCGAATCGACTGGCGATCGTGATCATGGGCGGGATGGGCCTGGTGTTCTTCTGGGCCCCGGACCCGTTGCTGCGGATGTTTACCGCCGACCCGGAGGTGATCCGCTTGGGAACGTCGTTCTTGAAGATCGCGGCGATCCTCCAAATCCCGCTGGCGATCACCATGGTGCTCTCGGGGTCCCTCAAAGGATCGGGCGACACGCCGTTTCTCTTTTGGAGCACGGTGGCCGGCAGTTGGGGTGTCCGCATCCCGTTCGCTTGGTTGTTCGCGTCGGTCCTGAAGCTCGATATCGCCGCCGTGTGGAGCCTCATGGTCGTGGATTGGTTCGTGCGGATGTGCCTGCTGATGTACCGTTACCGATCCAAGGGGTGGATCACCAGAAATATCATCCAACCGTATTCGGAGTCCCCAAGCCCTGCGCTGGCTCCGGTCCGAGAATGCTGGACGACGAACCAAAAATAATGGTGCGACCAAGTGCCGCCCGCGCGCTCGAGGTTTGGCGCCATCCGTGCTCACGGCGCCCTCCCGATCGGCTGAATCGTCCCGTCTCCACAGAGCGCAAACAGCATGAGCGCTATCGCCGGTCTTTTCGCTGATACGATTTCTTAAATGGTGTTTCTTCCCGGAATCGTAATTACAAAGGTGACTCTTCCATTGATCGAGACCGATGCACCGACCGATTTTCGGCAACATTGTAGGATGATGATTTTGTATCTTCCTGATAAACCGAAACAGCCAGTCAATCCGTTTCCAGGGCATGCGGATTGCGTGGAAATCCCCCACCACCAACAATCCGAAACCGAATGGGTACGGTGTCGCAAACGACCTTCACGTTTTACGGAGGGGGTTTATGCACAAGGAATCTCATCGCTTGGGCTGGATCACTGGGGGAGCGCTGCTGTTCTCCTCGGGGCTTTATCTGTTTTCCTGTGGAGTCACCTCTGAAAAGCCCGTCGCCCAGGAAGATCTCCCCGGTCTGGTCTTCGCGGCGCGCGGGGTGGATGCCATGGGCAATCCGTTGGACCCCGTCCGGTTCGCTCCGGGTGGAGACCTCATGACCTTGGTTCCCGGGACGCCATCGGGTACGCTGAGGAATCTGACCGGCGACCTGACGAACGGCGTCGGCGACGCCTCCGACCCCGAGATCTTTCTCCAGACCACCACGAGTCAGTTCCGAGTCGTCTTCGCCATGAGGACCAGCAGCGCCGACCGGTGGCACCTGTACGAAGTCGCGGTCAACCCCGACGGGAGTCGCGTCTCGGCGCCGGTTCAGCTTACGTGCGGTTCATCCGACGAAGTCGATCCCACCTATCTCCCGGACGGCCGCATCGTGTTTTCGTCGGACCGACCCGGCCACCTCGACGAATACGAGCGACGGAAGTCCAGTGTGTTGCACATCCTCGATACCAGCCAGCCTCGTCTATCAGGACAGCCGTCCTGCGACGCCGGCGAAGTCGTGCAGATCTCCTTCAACCAAAGCCACGACCGCAATCCCATCGTCCTGAGGGATGGGACCATCCTGTTCAGCCGCTGGGAGCACTTGGGCACCGTCAACAAGTTTCCGATCTTCTTCATGGAGCCCGACGGCACCGACCTCTTCGTCAAGTACGGATCCCATTCCGGGGTGAACTCGTTCTTGGACCTCCGCGAGCTCCCGGACGGTCGGTTGACCGCCACGATGATGCCGTTGAGCGGCACGTTTGAAGGCGGCGCGATCGGCATCATGAACGCGGTGGCCGAAGCCGATGACCCGGATACCGCCTCCTTCCAGTTGACGGCTCCGCAGGCCATCCCAACCGGGCGCACGGCCTCGACGGTCGGGCGGTATCACAACTCCTACCCGGTGCCCGACGGGACGAACCGCTACCTCGTCTCGTACTCAACCGGCAAGGTCATCGCAGACATGACGGACGAGGCCACGGGAGTGGTCACGGTCGGAGAAAAACCGCACTATGGCATCTGGATGCTCAACAACGAGGACGGGACCCTCAAGCCCATCAAGCTGCCGGCTGAAGGCAGCGGGACGGAGTACGTCGAGCCCGTACCCCTGATGGCCGTGTCCGCCAGTTACATTCCAACCGCCAAACCCCAGAAGGTCGCCAATCGGCAATCGTTCGGGACCACCGGGGTGTTGGCCGCGGCGAGCGTGTACGACTCCGAAGCGAACCGCGCCCTGTCCAACGCGGTGTTGGGCGTGACGATTCCGAGGGACGGCAACGGCAATATCGACTTTGCCGCGCTGGTGGGCGACTCGTCGCTGCAAGTCGTGAAGGAAGTGCGGGTGATCCAAGCGGTGCCGAGCCAGCCCGGCGTCGGCGTCGAGGATATGGGGTTGACCGAGTTCGAACGCCAACGCGTCCTCGGGTACGCGCCGGTGGAGGCCGACGGCTCGTTCCGCGTCACGGTCCCCGCGGACACGTCCGTGACGGTGAACGTGGTGGATGCCAAACGGCGGTCATTTAAAGTCAAAGAAAACTGGTTGCAGGTGCGGCCTGGTGAAAATCGGACCTGTAACGGATGCCACTCCCCCCGTCGCGGTCAGCCCCAGCGCGCGGCTCAGGACTCGATCGCGCTCAATCGCGCGCCGTCAACCTTAACGCCTCCGGCCATCTCCGTCCTCGTGTACAACACGCATATCCAACCCATCTTCGATGCGAACTGCACGTCGTGCCACTCGTCGACGACTCCGGGCGGGAACCTTGATTTGGGCGGCGATCAGTCCGGACTGGGATTCCCGATCTCCTACACCCTCCTGCTCGACGGCAGCATGAACGGGTCGGATCTCGTCGTGCCGGGCGAATCGCGGCAGAGTTACCTGGTCGAACGCATCTTCGGCGAGGAGATTCGTGCGCCTCGCGCGTTGCCCGCATCGGACGCGAATAATCACGCCGGACTGTTGACAGATCAGCAGAAGCAAACGATCGTGGAATGGATCGATCTGGGCGCGCAGTTCAGCAACGACACCGTCATCAGCAACCCCGGGAGGAGGAACCTCGATCAGACCGCGTTCGAGACCGCCATCCAACCCATTCTGCAGCAACGCTGTGCCCAGTGCCACGTGGCGGGGGGAAGCAGCAACTTCGTCCTCACCAACGACCCCGAGGGTGATTTCAACGCCGTGGCAGCCCGCGCGAACGTGACCACCCCGGCCAACAGCTTGTTGCTGCTCAAGGCCACGGGAACGGTCCCGATGATCGTGAACGGCCAGCCCGTGTCCCCGGTTCCGCTGGCGACGTCGGATGCGGACTACATCACGATCCTGAACTGGATCACCGCGGCCCAGTGACCATCCGACGCGGACCGGATGGTGCGGCTATACTTGTCGCCGTCACGCTCGCGTGCTTTGGCGCGGGCTGCGGTCAGGTCGACCCGGGGCAGGAAGAGGCAATCGGGCAATTGGATCCGATCACGTTTGCCGTGACCATTCAACCCGTTCTCGATGCGCGGGGTTGCTCCCAATCGGGGTGCCATTACCGGGACAAGAACGACCCCAACTCGGGCGGGCCGGGCGGCAGCTTACGGATGTTCGACTGCTCGGGGAGTTCCTGTACGCCGGAGCAGGTGCTCGCCAATCACGACTCGGCCGCGGGCATGGCGAACATCACCGACCCGAAGAGCAGCAAGCTGCTGACCAAACCCTTGGCGCAATCCGCAGGGGGGATTCAACACTTGGGCGGAGACATTTTTTTGAGCACGGCTGATCCGGATTACGCCGCGATCTTGGGCTGGATCCAGAACCCGATTTGAGCGCGCGCGCGATCGTCCGATGGCCACTCCGTGCTGTCATCGCGTTCCTGGGATTGATGATGAGCCCCCTGACCGGGTTCGGGGCGGAACCTGCGTTTCAGGAAGCGGTCATCGTGGAACCCTTTCTGGAGATCCATACCGGACCGGGGAGCAGCTACCCCGCGTTCTACATCGCCGAGAAAGGCGAGACGATCTTGCTGATGAAACGCCGCGTGGACTGGTACAAGATCCGTCTCCGAAACGGCAAAGAGGGCTGGGCCCATCGACGGGAGATCGAAAACACGTTGATGGCGTCCGGCCATTCGAAACGATTCACGGAGCGACTCTACGATGACTTCATCGCCGGGAAAACCGCGTTGGGCTGGAGCGCCGGCACGTTCGCGGGCGATCTCGCGCTGTATGTTCGCCTCACCTATGCCCTCACCGGCCATGTGGCGGTCGAGGGCGACGCCGGGTTCGCATCGGGCGATTTGGGCAGCACGCAACTGTACCACGGAGGGATCGTCGTGACGCCGTGGAGCGGCCGGTGGTTGGCGATCACGGGAACCATGGGCGGAGGCATCGTACACGTCACGCCGGCCGGTCTTCTGGTCAACGCGCCGTCCGGAACATTTCCAGCGGCTCACGCCGGTCTGGGGCTCGCGATTCCATTGTTTCGGAATCTCGAAGGGCGCTGCGACGTCAGGCACTTCACGCTGTTCATGAATCCTCAACGGACGCGGGAGTTTCAGGAATACAGCGTCGGGCTGTCATTCCGCTTTTAGCGTCCGATGACGACGTGGCACACATGGATGGTGATGGCGATGGGGCTGCTGATCGGCGCCGGATCAGACCTTGGCCGGTCGGTTCACGCCCAGGCCCTTCCGACCGAAGAGGAGCCCGTGATTAAACCGCCGGCGGAGGACCGACCGCTGAAGGAGGCCCGGATCGACACCGAGCGTTTCGAAGTCGGTCCCTACTATGGCCTGTACGCCCCGGATGGGTTTGGGGCGTCCGGGATCTCCGGCGTGCGCTTCGCCTACCACGTCACCGAAGACATCGCGTTCGAGGGAGGCTACGCCATGACGCGAGTCGATCAGACCGCGTTCCGTCGGTTGACGGGCCGCCCGCTCTTGGTGAGCGACGACCTCACGTATTGGAGCGTGGGGGCGTCATATGAGCTCTTCCCGGGCCAAGTCTTCCTCACCCGGAAGCGCACGATCAACTCCGCCATCTACCTGATCGGTGGATTGGGGCAGACCACCATGGATGAACGTCACCATTTCACCGTGGACGTGGGAACCGGTTTTAAGCTCTTCGCGACGGACTGGCTGAACATCAGACCGGACCTGCGAATCCACATGTTCGAAAGTGATGTCACGGGGGAGAAGGGGCTCACGTACAACCTGGAGGGCACGATCGCCCTCGCGCTGTTCTTTTGAGGATTGCCGATGATCATACTCAGTCGAACTCGGGTTCTGGCTCTTCCGTTGCTGGCCGTATTGCTCCTCGCCGCCCCGGGCGTTGCGGAGATCAACCGCGACGCGAAAAGGGCCCCGGACTTCACGTTGAAAAGTTCGGGCGGCAGCAACATCAAGCTCAGCGAGCTGCGGGGACGGGTGGTCGTCGTGAACTTCTGGGCAACCTGGTGCACGCCCTGCAAGCAGGAACTGCCGTACTTCAACACCCTCTATCGGCGTTACCGGAACCTGGGGTTGGAAATTCTGGGCGTGAACATCGACAAGGTGGCTGCTCAAGCCTCGCAGATGAGCGCGGCGCTCGGCCTCTCGTTTCCCGTGCTCCTGGATCCTTCCGGAAAGACATCCGACCTCTATCAGATCCGCTCCATGCCAACGACGTTCGTGGTGGCCAAAGACGGCACGCTCCGCCACGTGCATTGGGGATTCGGGCCCGACGAGCCGGCTCGTTACGAGTCGGAAATTCGCACGTTGTTGAAGGAGTAACCACCCATGAACGCGAAGATCGGTTTGTTGTCGGTGGTGTTCACGGTGACGGTGTTGGGCGGCTGCTCCACCGTGAAGCCGTGGGAGCGGGAGTATCTCGCGGATGAGATCATGCAATTCGACCCGGACCCCCTCAAAACGGAGTGGCATCAGCACGTGCAAGAGGTGCTGGGGGGAGATCGCGGCGGTTTGAATGGAAGCGGAGGCGGGTGCGGCTGCCGGTGACCGTGACCACCCCCATTCGAGCGGCAGGGTGCGTCGTGTGGCTGGTCTGGGCGCTCGGGACCGCCGAGGCGCTGGAGCCACCGCGGGATGACACGTCGATTGGCTACAACCTATACAGCGGAGGCGGCCTTACGGTCCAGGGACCGGCGATCATCGTCAAGAAAGCACTGCTCAAGCGCATGTCGGTGGAGGTCGGCACCCGCGTGGATTTGATCAGCTCGGCATCGGTCGACGTCGTGACGCAAGCGAGCGCCTACCGAGAACGGCGGACCGAGTACACCCTCGGCACCCAGGTGCTGCACGACGACATCCTGACGGGCATCAACTACACCCAGAGCCGAGAGTCAGACTACACCTCCAACACGCTCTCGATCGGCATGGCGCACGATCTCTTCGACAAGAACACCACCATGAGCCTCCGGGTGTCGCACTCCTGGGACAAGGTCGGGAAAAATGGCGATCCATCGTTCGGCTGGAAGGACTTTGATCGCACGATTTATGCCGCCGGAGTCACGCAATCGGTCACGCCGCGCTGGCTGCTTCAAGTCAACTATGAAGGCACGGCCGATTCAGGCTTCATTAACAATCCGTATCGGAGTGCGCTGACCCAGCAAACCGGAGGGCTCACCTCACTGGTCCCGGAGAACTACCCGGAGGCGAGAACCGGCCACGCGTGGGTCCTCCGAACCGGCTACGGCTTCGTTCCCGACTCAGTCGACGAGGTATCCGCCGGGAAGCGAAGTTCCCTCCAACTCGACTATCGGTACTACCAGGACACGTTCGATATCCACGCTCAGACGAGTCGAGTGACGTTTCAGCGCTACGTCGCCTCGGACTGGTTACTCGGCTCTTTTTATCAATACCACCGGCAAAGCGACGCGAGCTTTTACGGCGACCACCTGCCCTCCACGCAGCTCTTTAAGGCCAGGGACAAAGAACTTTCACAGTTCAGCGATCACTGGATCGGCGGCTCGCTGAAATACAAACCGCAGGGCTTCAACTGGCATGGTCTTGAAAACCTGTACGTGCAGTTCGGTTACAGTTTCGCGATGTACGACTACGACAACTTCACGGATCCACGAACCGGGGAACTGTATTCATTGAGGGCCCATGTCCTACACACGAGTCTTGGCTTTACTTATTAGCGGGTGGCTCTCCGCCGCGTTGTTGACACCCGCGTGGGCCAAGGAGCCCAACGACGGCTCCATTCTGGTCAGCGAAGAGCGGGCGCTGATGGGCACCCAGGTCATCGTCAAGGCGGTGGGGTCAGATCGCAAGCAGCTCGACGCGGCCATGAAGGCCGCGTTCGATGAGGTGTGGCGACTCGAACGGATGATGAGCAATTTCATGCCGGAGAGCGAGCTGTCCCTGATCAACCGGCAGGCCGGGAAATCGCCGGCTCGAGTCAGCCGCGAGTTATTTGACGTGATCAAACGCGCGGTGTCTTTCTCCGAACTCACGGGAGGGACGTTCGACGTTTCCTTTGCCTCGGTCGGCAAGCTCTGGAACTTCCGAACGGGAGTGCTCCCTGACCCGGCCGCGGTCAAGGCGCAACTTCCGTTCGTCAATTATCGGAAGATTCAACTCAATGAGGAGGAGTCAAGCGTCTTCCTCCCGTTTCCCCAAATGGAGATCGGGCTTGGAGGAATCGGCAAGGGATACGCCATGGATCGGGCCATGGCGGTCCTCGTCGCGCATGGCATCGACAACGCCATCGTGATGGCTGGCGGCGATACGCTGGTGAAAGGGAAAAAAGGCACGGAACTGTGGCGGATCGGTCTTCGCGATCCGGACAAGAAGGACGGTATCCTGGCGGTGTTGCCGCTCGAGGACCAGGCCATCTCGACCTCCGGGGATTACGAACGGTTCTTCATCAAGGATGGGGTGCGCTATCACCACATTCTCGATCCGGCGACCGGGTATCCCGCCATGAAGTGTCGCAGCGTGACCATTCTGGCTCAGGATGCGACCACCAGCGACGCGCTCACGAAGGCCGTGTTCATCCTGGGCCCCGAGCGAGGGCTCGCGCTGATTGAGAAGATGGATAACGTGGAGAGTATCGTGATCGATCAACACGGCAAAATACATCTTTCGTCGGGGCTCGCCGGGCTTGGGCTCAGCGCCGCCACCGCGGATCAGGGGACGGCGCAGCCATGAGAACGCACGGACGCATACTCGGATTCTGCTGGGGCACGCTCCTTCTGCTCACGGCGCTTCCCGCGACGGCCGAAGACCCGAAGACGCCGGAACGGAACATCGAGGCGCTGGACGTGAAACTCCAGCAACTCAAAGACGACATTCTCGACCTCAACACCCAGATCTTTCGATTGCAGGAGGAGCTGCTGTATCCCGAAGACTCGTCGGTCGTGGTGTTCTTGAGCGTGGACGGCGGCAATTATTTCGCGTTGGATTCCGTGAAGCTGTTGCTCGACGACACGATGGTGACGAGTTACCTCTACACCGATCGTGAGGTGACCGCGCTCAAAAAAGGCGGCATCCAACGCCTGTACATGGGCAACGTGAAGTCCGGCGACCATCAATTCGCGGCGGTCTTCACCGGCAAGGGGCCCCAGGGCCAGGACTACAAACAGGCGGAGACCGTTACCATCAACAAAGAAAAGGGCGCGGCGTTCGTCAAATTAGTCATCCGGGACAGTCCGGAAAAGAAGCAACCCGAGTTCATCTATGAAACGTGGCATTAACGTCGCCATCTTCGCCGTGGGCGTCTGGTTGGCGCCGGCGTGGGCGGATGACTCGCTCAGCCTCCACACGTCCCCCGAGTCCACGGCGACGAGCGCTCCGAGCTCGGAGTCGGGAACCGGTCTCACCCCGGCCGTCTCACCGGCCACGGCCGCCGCGCTGAAGCAAGAAGCCTATTACCACTTTTTTCTTGAGGACTATCTGACGTCCGCGACCAGATTGAAACTGTTGGAAGGTGGAATTCGGAACGACGCCGAGACCCTCAACCACGTCAGGCTGCTGCGGGGAAGCCTGTACCTCGCGTGGGGCATGCACCGGCCGGCAACGGTGATCTTTGATCGACTCGTCTCCGCGTTTCCGCCCGGGCAGGACCGAAGCCAAGTCCTGTTGTTGATCGAACGGCTGCAGTATTCGCGCGCACTCTACCAAGCCGCCATCGAGACGTACGGACGCCTCACGCCTGATCGGACGTTCGCGTCCATGGACCAGGCCGCCTATCTCGCGGGAATGAGTCACTATGCGCTGGGGAACTTCGAAGAGGCGATCCGCGTGATGACGACGATTCCTCGCGCCAGCGGCTACGTGCCGTTCGCGAAACTGGCCTCGGCCAAATCGTATGCCCACCTCGCGGACCTGCGCGACGCCACCCGTCTTCTTCATGAGGTCGGGACCATGGATGCGCGTGAGGACGATCTGTTAAAGGTTCTTGCCGACAAGAGCCGCGTGACGCTGGGACTGCTGTTGACCGAGACGGGCCGGTACGATGAGGCGCTCCCCGTGCTCGCGTCCGTGCCGTCGGTAAGCCCTTTTTATCCTGACGCCGTGTTCGGCACAGGGTGGGCTCAGTTGTACCGGGAGCAGTACCTGGCGTCGCTCGCGGCGTTCCAGACCCTTATTCACGCCGCGCCCAATCATCCCTACGCCTTGGAAGCGCTGACGACGGTCGCACGTTGTTATGATCGGTTGGGGGCCCGCGGGGAAGCGCTCCAAGCGTATGGGAAAGCCCTCGACGCCTATCGCCACGAGCAGCAAGCGCTGGACGGGATGAAATCGCTCATCGAAGACCGCGCTCGGCTGAGTGGCTTGTTGCAGGATTTCACAGCCGTGCTGGATGGCCCGGTCGGCGTGCTGCTCGACGACGACGGTCTGCGGTTCTGGGTCAGGCAATACGGCGAACTCGCCTCCCTCGATCACTACCTCACCCGCAAGCTCGCTGACATGGCGGTGTTCGAGGTCATGGTCGACCACCGCGAGTCCGTGTTCCACGACCGTCTGCCTCTCATCCGGCAATTTCTCAAGCAAAGCCCGGCGACGCCGCTCCGCGAATCCGAACGTCGGCTGCAGGCGAACCTCGATCAGGCCGTCCAACACGAAACCGCACAGGCTTGGGCGTTCGGCAACGAGGCCACGGTACTGAACGAACTGGCTCAAGCCCGCCGGAAGAGCCACGGCATCGGAGCCGCGATCGAGCAACTCGGCGGCAGCCCCTCGGTCCGCGAACAACGTCACGAACTTCAAGAGCAGTGGAAGACGGCCGACCGTTTGTTGGATCTGCTCCACGGCGAACGGCGGTGGACGATCCTCACCGACGTGCCAAGACGACGGGATGACCTTCAGCGCGCGATGAACCAGATCCAGACGGGCTTGGAGAGCGCGGACCGCAACCAGCGCACGTTGACCGAGTCGATCGGAGGAATGGAAGGCGAGATCGGCCGGTTCCGTCAGCGGATCCATGACATCCGGCGCGATTTGGTCGCTCACCAGGCGCGGTTGATCGACGTCCGAGCGCAACTCATCGCCCCGCTCCAGGCGCTCTTACTGCGAGCCGTCGATCGCCGTAGCGGCCAGATGGAGGCCATGGCGGCCGCGGCGCGACTGAGCCAAGTCCACATTTTGGATGTCATGAGCCAATGAGGCGTCTGGTGACCATGAGGACGGAGTGCGTATGTGTCGCGGCGTTTCTCCTCTTGTCGTCGTGCACCGGCGCCAAGGGCGTCAAGGCTCCGCCAGCGAGCGCGCTCAGCGCGAGCCGGCCGTCCTCGGCAACGAACGCCCAGCCGATCGTTGTTCGGAAGTCTGACGTGATCCGGGGGTACGAAGAATTCCTGAAGCAGTATGGCAACGTCGATCCGGCCTTGCGATCCGAAGCGCTCAAGCGACTCGGCGACTTGTACCTTGAGCGCGCGCATCAACGGTTTCTCGCGAAGATGGAGGCCTATGACAAGCAGCCTCAAGGCCCTCCTCCGCTGGAGGAGTACACCGACGCGACCCAGGTGTACGAGCAATTGCTCCGTACCGATCCCACGTTCCACGCCCAGGATCAGGTGTTGTACGCCCTGGCCCGCGCCTACTCGGAAACCGGCCGGCGGGAGCTGGCCCAACCCCTGCTCACACAACTCGTGACGGACTATCCGGCCAGTCCGCACCGCCAGGAGGCGTATTTCCGTCTAGGAGAATACGCGTTCGACCAGCGGCGGTTCGAGGAGGCGGCGCAGGCCTACGAACAGGCGCTCTCGCTCGATGAGCCCTTTTTCCTGGACAAGGCGCGGTACAAGTTGGGCTGGGCCTACTTCAACCTGCAGGCCTATCCCAAGGCGATCGAGAACTTTCTGCGACTGGTCGATCAACAGAGCGCCGGACGACAGGATCTCGCCTCCGACACCGGCTCGCTCGTCTGGGAGGCGTTGACCTACGTCACGCTCTCTTTTCGGACGCTCGGAGGTCCGTCCACCATGGCGGCCTACTTTCGGGAGAAGGGGGCACGGACGTTCGAGAAGGACCTCTACCTCATGATGGGAAACCAATACGCGGCCGAAGGATCAGTGCCGCAGGCCATTGACACGTATCGAACCTTCGTCCGCGTCCATCCCCTGCACCCCATGGCGCCCATCTTCTCGTCGTACGTGGTCGAAGCCTACGAGCGACAGAAAGACGCGAATGCCGCACGAGACGCCCGCATGGCGCTCGTCGGCAGCTACTCGAGCGCCAGCGCCTGGGACAAGGCCAATGACGAGGCAAGCCGCGAACGCGCGCGACCGTTGGTCAAGGACAATCTGTCCCGACTCGGTATCTCCGCGCACACGCGCGCCCGGGAAGACAAGCAGCCGGAGGAGTATCGGCAAGCGGTCGGATGGTACCGCCAATTTCTCTTGGAGTTTCCCGGCGAAAAGGAAACTCGAGAGATCCACCTGTTCTTGGCGGAATCCTTGTTCGCGTTGCAGGAATACGCCGAGGCCGCCACGGCCTATGAAGCCGTGGCGTACAACTATGCCGGGCTGGCGGTTGACCGGCAAGCCGCGTACTCAGCCATCGTTGCGACCGAAAAGCTTGCGGATAAACAGGGACAGGAACGGTTCATCGGCTTGGCCAAGCGGTTTGCCCAACAGTTTCCGAACGACGCCAGGACGCCCACGGTGTTGCTGAAGTCAGGCGAGCTCCTGTTCGAACAACAGCGAGACGCCGAAGCCCGTGACGTGCTGGGCCGGGTGTTGAGCCGGTATCCGAAGTTCACCGGCACGGCGACCGCGCAAAAGCTCGTCGCCCACTCCTATATGCGGCAAGGCCGGTACCAAGAAGCCCGCGCGGCATACGCGGCGACGCTGACGTTGCTCCCTGCAACGGAGAAGGCCCAACGACGCGAGGTGAGCGACCTGGTGGCGGCGGCCATGTACAAGGAGGCCGAGCAGCAGCGAAAAGACGACGACGTCGAGGCGGCGGCCAAGACCTTCGCGGCGATCAGCCGGGAAGCGCCCGGGAGCGCGTTGGCCACGAGCGCCCTCTTCGAGGCCGCGGGGCTGTACGAAACGCTCAAGCGACCACAAGAGGCGCTGACCGCCTATCAGTCCCTGCTCGAACTCGTCCCCCAATCCGACCTGGCCGGCAAGGCCGCGCTGCAAATGGGCCTGTTGTACCAACAGCGCGACCAGCCGCTCGAGGCCGCCGAGGCCTTCGAAACCGCCGCGCAATCCATCCACGATCAGGATGCGATCCCGCAGATCCTGTGGACCGCCGGTCTTCAGTACGAAAATGCCTCCCGGTGGGAGCGGAGCTACGGCGTGTTCTCGCAATTTGCCGAGCGCTTTCCCAAGCACCCCGACGTGCCGGAAGGTCTGTTGAAAATGGCCCAGGCCCTCCAACACCAGGGCAAGACCAAAGACGCCTTGAAGGTGTTCGCGCAGGTAGAACAGCAAGCGCCCGGAAGCCTGGTGGCGGCCCAAGCCGTGTTCGCGCAGGCCGAGGAATCACTCCGCGCGCTCAAGCGGATTGCCTTGAAGGAGCCGTTCAAAGCGAATCTTAAAAAGAAAACCCAAGCACTGGAGAAGACCGTCTCGCTCTACACCCACGCGGCCGAGTCCCGGTATCTCGAGGTGGTGGCCACGTCCGCGTACCGACTGGGCGAAGTGTTCGAGCACTTCAAGACCGCGCTCCTTGAGGCGCAGCTGCCCAAGAAGCTCAGCCAAGAACAAGTGGAGGAATACCGATTCCAGTTGGAGGAGAAGGCCTTTCCGTTCGAGGAGAAAGCGGTGCAGGCCTATGCCAGCAACGTCCAACGGGCATCCAGCCAACCGGGTGCTTACAACGAGTGGGTGAAGAAAAGTTACGACCGGCTGGCTGAGTTGCGCCCCTCGCTTTACAAAAGACCCGAACGAGCCGAGCGGCTCACGTCCAACATCGATGTGGACACCCTCACGGCCTCTCGAGGCCCGGCCACGGCGAATGAGGTGGTCGCGGCAGGACGATGAGCGCGCGACACCGGCAGATCGCGGGCATGCTGCTCGCGTTGGTCGCGGCGTTGGTCGGCTGCACACGGGCCACGCTGCCGGCGCCGTTACCCGGGCCGGCAGCGGCACGCGCCGATGAGCCGCGCGCGGCCGAAGGCCGGAAGCTGGACCAGGTCCTGCTGAACTTTCAAAAAGGCATCACCTTGGTGGAACACAACAAACTCAAGGATGCCAAGGTCGTGTTTGAAGCGCTGCGCACGAGCTATCCGCACGTGAGCGTGTTCCACAACAACCTC
Source organism: Nitrospirota bacterium (assembly GCA_016201825.1). Classification (GTDB taxonomy): domain Bacteria; phylum Nitrospirota; class Nitrospiria; order 2-01-FULL-66-17; family 2-01-FULL-66-17; genus 2-01-FULL-66-17. The sequence continues at coordinate 18,686 of JACQCD010000092.1, forward strand.
GGCGTGGTCGATAAACGGTTGGGTCTGCTCGATGAGGCGATCGCGTCGTATCGGGAGGCCATCGCGATCCAACCGGCCTACCCCGAGGCTCACTACAATCTGGCCATCGCGCTTCGAGAACAGGGGCAGTTTCTCCAAGCCGAGAAGGCGTACCGGCACGCCATCGAGTCCGCCCCCGATTTTCGGGATGCGCACTACAATCTGGCGGTGTTGTACGACCTCTATCTCAACGACCCAGAGAAGGCGATCGAGCACTATCGAACCTATCTCGCGTCAGGCGGAGAGGGTCAAGAGGAAGTGACGATTTGGATCGCCGCGCTGCAGAAGCGAGCCGAACGCGCGAAGGAGGGACAGTGAGAACTGTCGTCTGCATCGTGGAATTGACGGCGTGGGCGCTCACCGCTAGCCTGACGTGGGCCGCGGACGCCGTACCGTCCGGCGGAGGGTCCGGCGGCACTGACGCGAATGTCGAACGGTTCTTGATGGAAGGCTCTGAGATTCAAGGCACGCTGGAGAAACCCCACGTCGTATACGTGGTGCCGTGGAAGGACGCCACGTCGGTCACCGAGGACGACATCCCACTGCACCGGAGCTTCGAACAGGAGATCGTCGAGCCGGTGGATCGCGCCCGCTTTCAACGCCAATTCTCGCAGTCGCCCGCACATGAAAAAGGAGGACCGCTCAAATGAATAGTCTCGCCAGTATCGTCAAGTTTTTCCAGGACGGCGGGTTCTTCATGTACCCGAACCTGCTGATCCTGGCCATCGCCACCGCCATCGTCTTGGAACGCCTGGTCGTGCTGGCGCGGTCGGGAGCGCACGGCGAGCGGCTGTGGAGCCAGCTGGCGCCGGTCGTCCAGGGCCGCAGGATCGACGAGGCCGTCCGCACGTGCACGCAGTCCACGAGGCCGCTCAACCAGGTGTTGGCGGGAGGCCTTCGCGCGATGAGAGGTCCCTTCACGCGGGAGGACGTCCAAGGCGGCATCGACGAGGCCATGACCAGGGTCATCCCGAGCGTGGAAGCGAGACTGCACTATCTCCCGAACTTCGCCAACGTCGCGACCCTCCTGGGGTTGTTGGGAACCATCATCGGGCTGATTCAAGATTTCACGGCCGTGTCGATGGCCGACCCCGCCCAGAAAGCCTCGCTCTTGGCCCAGGGCATTTCCGTCGCCATGAACAATACCGCGTTCGGATTGGTCATCGCGATCCCGACGATGCTCGCCTACACGTTCCTCCAGAGTCGAGCCAACCGGATCATCGAAAGCCTCGAGGAGCACGCCCTGCGGCTGATCAATCTTGCCGGCCAAATGGCGAAGAGCGAGATGATATCTGACAGCTACTCCAATGGGGCGGAGCTGAACCAAGCGCGCCGCGCGGTGGGCATGGTCAAAGGAGCGGCGCATGCGAAATAACGTCCGGATGCGGCGCGAACGGCGCCTCTCCAAGATCGACGTGTCATTGAACCTGATCCCGTACATGGATCTCATGGTGGTGCTCATCCCGTTCTTGCTCACGGGCGTGGTGTTTTCGAAATTGGCCATCTTGGATCTCAAGCTGCCGGTCTCGTCGGCCGCCGCGCCTGCTGCGGCAGAAGCCAAGGAGCCGTTCCGGCTGATCGTGACCCTTCAGCAGGACGCGGTGACGGTACGCGGGAGCGGCCTGAGCGTCATCCGGGTTCCGCTGCAAAACGGGCAGTACGACCTCGGAGGGTTGGCGACGACGCTCCAACAGGTCAAAGCGTCTTATCCACAAGAAAAGTCGCTCATCCTGTTGAGCGAACCGGACATCCCGTACGAGTTTCTGGTCGCGGTGATGGACGTCTGCCGCGAAGGTCCGTCATCTCAGGAACTGTTCCCCGACATTTCAATCGGTGAGGTCAAACGCGCATGATGACCCGCGGACGATGGCGGCGGCGACGGACCTCCACCGCGGTGGTTCAACTGACCTTGATCAGCTTGATGGACATCTTCACCATCCTGCTGCTGTTTCTGCTCGTCCACGTGTCGGGCGATGAGTCGGTGCTCCCGGCTCCGGACGCGCTGACCCTGCCCGCCTCTACGGCACGAAAGGTTCCGCATCCGACCGTCACCGTGCTCGTCACGGAGAAGGAAATCTTTGTTCAAGGGAAGCGGATCATGGGGACGCCGGAAGCCCTTGGGCAATCCGCCGTCATCCTGGCCCCGGTCAGCCTGGAGCTGACCCGTCTGGCTGATCGTACTAAATACCTGGCGGACAAGACCGCTTCGGTCGCCTTTGCCGGCGACATCACGATCATGGGTGATAAGAAGATCCCGTTTCAGTTACTCAAGAAGCTCATGGCGACCTGCGCGCAGTCGGAGTTTCCGCACATCGCCTTGGCTGTGATGCAAAAGGAACAGATCGGATAACGGAGACCGACGATGATCGTAATGCCGTATTCCGACGACGTCCTGTTCAAAAAGATCCTGCGGGTCTCGCTGGGGTTCTACGTGCTGGCCGGTCTCATCGTGGCGCTCATCCGCCTGCCCGTTCCGGAGCACCCCGACATCCAAGATTTGCCGGAGCGCGTGGCGAAACTGATCCTGGAGCCCCCGCCCGTCATCGCGACGCCGGAGGTTCCCAAGGCCGCTGAACCGGCAAAAGAAAAAGAAGCCGCAAAACCAAAGGCGGAGAAGAAGCCTGAACCGGCCCCCGCACCCAAGCCATCGGCCCAGCAGACGCGGGAGATCGTGAAACAGAGCGGACTGCTCGCCTCGCTGATCGAGGAGGAAGAAAGAGGCGGTCTGAGCGATATCATCGAGAACCAACGATTGGATCAGGTCCTCTCCTCCGCGGATCTCATCACCACTCCAACCGCGACGACCAGCCGAACCTTGGTGACCAAGCCCATATCCAGAGACACCGGGTTGGTAGATAAGACCGTCGCCAAGTCGAAAACGCTCGGAACCGGCGACCGCACCACACTTGCTGAAGGCGAACGAGTGGCCTTGGCTCGAATCCCGAGCGGGACTGGGACCGGCGGCGCAGGTCAACGACTCGGCGAGGGCGTAGGCATTCGCGTCAAAGGCGGTTCGGGATCAGGCACCGCTGCGATCGACTACGACTCGATCGCCCGCGTGGTGGAGCAATACAAGAGCGGCCTGATCTATCTCTACAACAAAGAACTGCGCTCCAACCCCACGCTCAAAGGCACAATCGCCGTCGAGTTTTCCATCGACGGCAGCGGCAAGGTCGTGGAGACCCGCATCATCTCCAGCACCATGGGCCAGTCCTCGCTGGAACAAGCCTTGGCCAGCCGCATCAAGATGTGGAAGTTCCCGCATCTGTATGATGGCATCATCATCGTCACCTACCCGTTCGTATTCTTCCCGGTATAAAGGGTGCGCTGATCGAAAACCCGCTACAACCTCGGCGGTCAATGGCGAAGCCGCGTCAGAGGTAGGGCGAGAATAACTTGGCGGCGGCGTCGCGCAGGCGCTCGGGGAGCGGGCGGCCGTCGAGTTCGGCCAGGGTGACCTCCCGAGATCGATCGCGCACGGCGTCGAAGTGCCGGGTGAGCGCGGCGGACACGTCGCGGTCGTAGATCTCCAGGTTGAATTCGAAATTGAGGCGAAGGCTTCGTGGGTCGAGATTGGCCGAGCCCACCAGGGTATAGAGGTCGTCCACGGCCAGCAGTTTGCTGTGGACGAACGGCGGAGGCTGGTAGTACACGCGGGCTCGGTTCTGCAACACCTCCCACAGGAAGGCCCGCATCGCCCACGCGACGTACGGCAGGTTGTTGCGCTGGGGCAGCACGATATCCACCCGCACGCCCCGCAGCGCGGCCATGCTCAGGGCCGCCAGCAGGGCCCGGTCCGGGATGAAGTACGGGGTCATGATCCGAACGTGGGCTCGGGCGGCGCCGAGCGCGCCCAGCACGATCCAGTACAACTTCTCAAAATCCTCGTTCGGGCCCGCGCTGATGCCGCGGCAGAACGCCTGACCCGCCGCCCGGCTCGCGCGGGAGGCCTTGGCCGGGCGGGTTTCGCCGGTGGCGAAATACCAATCGTTGAGGAATGCGTCCTCGAGTTGGGAGACCGCGGGACCCTCGATGCCCACCTGCAGGTCGATCACTCGGCGGGCGTTATGGGTGTTCTCGGCGAGGTGGTGGTCCCCGATATTCATGCCCCCGAAAAATCCCACGGCGCCGTCCACCACCAAGAGCTTCCGGTGGTTTCGGAGGTTGAGGTGGAAACCGCTGCTGGGAAGGGGCAGAAAGCGCACGGCTCGGACCGTCGTGTTTCGAAACTGTCGACTCACCCATGGGAAGGTATAGAGTTCGCCGACTCCATCGATCACCACTCGCACCTCGACCCCCCGCCGGGCCGCGGCGGTGAGGGCGTCGATGAACCGCCGGCCGGTGGCATCGGTCCGGAAGATGTAGGTCGAGAGGTAGACGCGCTCGCGGGCGTTCTCGATCGCCTCCCACATCGCGGGGTAGGTCGCTTCGCCGTTGTGGAGGATCCTGATCCGGTTGCCCCCCAGCAGCGGCAAACCGGTCACGGTGTCGGCAATCTTCAGGAGGGCGGAAACAGACGAGTTTTCGAAGGGCGGTGCGCCGACCTCCGGCGACGGGTGGAGGCGTGAGACGTCGACCGCGCGCTCAAACTTGCCCGCCGCCGTCCATCCCTTCGCGCGGGTCTCGATGCGGTTCACGCCCATGAGCCAATACAGCGCCGCGCCGCCCCCCGGAAACATGAGACACACGGCCACCCATCCCCAGGCCGCCCTGGGATCGCGTTTATACAGCAGGGCGTGGCCCGCGGAGAGCAAGCCCGCGAGGGCGAGGGCGAGCTCAAGAATCAGGGGGAGCATGGCGACTTCCGAATGTGCGGAACGATCGGCGGGCGATCACGCATCAAAGAGCAACGGAAGTTCGTCGGGCCTTCTGAACCCGCGCGTGCTCAGCTCCGGCCAGCCCGGCGCGAGGCCGGCGCGCCGACAGGCCACCGTGAAGAGCGCCAGGATCTGCTCCGCGAACGGTCCGCTGCCCGACATGCGCGCGCCGAAATTCGGATCGTTGAGCCGTCCGCCGCGTATCTCGCGGATGCGGTGCAAGACCTTGTCCTTCATCCCGGGCCGATGCCGTTCGAGCCAGGCTTCAAACAACGGGGCCACGGCGTACGGCAGGCGCAGGGGGACGAAGCCGGCGGACGTCGCGCCCGCGTCGGCCGCCGCTTGGACGATGCGGGGGATCTCCGAGTCGTTCAGGCCGGGGATGACCGGGGCGACGTTGACGCCGACGGGGACGCCGGCCTTCGCCAGCGCGGCGATCGCCGCGAGGCGCTTCGTGGGGCGCGAGGTACGCGGTTCGAGGACCCCGCAGAGGTCGGCGTCCAGCGTGGTGATGGAGAGGAAGACCGCGGCGGCGTGGTACCCGGCGAGCGAGGCGAGGACGTCGGCGTCGCGCGCGACCAGCGCGTTCTTGGTGATGATGACGACCGGATTGCGGAACTCGGCGAGGACCTCGATACAGCGGCGGGTCAGGCGCAGCTTGCGCTCGATGGGCTGGTAGCAGTCGGTCACGCCGCTCATCGCGATCACCCGCGGCTGCCAGCGCGGACTCGAGAGTTCGCGCCGGAGCAGCTCGGGCGCGTCGTACTTGACCATGATCTTGGTCTCGAAGTCCAGTCCCGCCGAGAACCCCAGGTACTCGTGCGTCGGACGGGCGTAGCAGTACGCGCAACCGTGCTCGCAGCCCCGGTAGGGATTGACTCCCGCGTCGAAGCCGACGTCGGGGCTGTCGTTGGTCGCGATGATGGATTTCGACGCGTCGGGGAGGAACTGCGTCGTGGGGAGCGGCTGCTCGTCGTCGCCCTCGACCGGCTCGGACACCCGCTCGACGTGCTCGAAACGGTTCTTCGGATTCTCAGCGGTTCCACGCCCCCGGATGCGATGGGGCGGAGGTTGATCGGCGATCACGTCAGCGCCTCCAGATCTTCTCAAACTCCTCCGGCGAGAACCCCACGGTCACGCGCGAGCCGTCGGTCACGATCGGCCGCTTGAGGAGCCGCCCCTCCGACGCCAGCATGGCCACGACGGCGTCCTCCGGCAGCGTCTTGACCTTCTCTTTCATGTTGCGCTCGCGGTACAGGATGCCGCTGCGATTCAGAAAATCGGTGTAGGGCCGACCGCTCTTTTTGATCAACGACCGCAGTTGGACTAAAGGCGGCGGCTCGGTCGTGATGTCGATCTCGGTGATCGGGCGGCCGAGCTTGGCGAGAGCCTTCTTGGCATTCGTGCAGGTGCTGCACTTGGCGTAACCGAAGAACGTCAGCATGAGTGTTCCCCCACGACGAGCGTGATGCTAGCAGCTTGCGGGCGATCGACGCAAGGCGGCCGTTTGGCCGCCGTTCGTTGACATCCCCCAGGCCCTTTGATAGCATCCCGTCCCATGCTGGCCCCTGAAATTTCCGCCCTCCTCGACGGTCTCCATCCCCTGGAAGTCCGCGTCCTTCTGGCGTTCGGCGAGGTTCCGTCCGTTGCGGAGGCGGCGTTGCGCGAGACGAGCGGGCTCGATGCGTCGAGGCTGTCGATGGCGCTCGGGTGGTTGTTGACCAAGGAGGCGGTGCGCATCGAGCGCGAGACCGTGACTCGGCGGGCCTCGCTCGCCGAGGCGGGGGAGCGTTATGCGGCTGAGCTGGTGCCCGAGCTCCGGATTCTGGAGTGGCTCGCGGTGGGCGAGCGCCTCACCGTGGCCGATCTGCGCGCGGGGCGGGGGCTTGAGCCCGACGAGGTGAGCGGCGCGGTCGGGGCGCTCAAGGGCCTCGGGGCGATTCGGATCGTCGAGGGCGGCGTGCTGGAAGCCGTGCCCGGCGCCGACGTGGCCGAGTTCCACGCGCTCCAACGCCTGATCGGGGCCTTGCGCGACGCGGGGTCTCGGGTCATGGGTGACCCGAGCACGGCCGACGACGATCGCCTGATCGAACAATTCTTCAAGAAGCGCGGGAAGGCCAAGGGGATTTTCAGGATCGACGAGGAGAAAGACCGCAGCTACGCGCTGACACCCCTCGGCGAGGCGTTGGCGCAAGCGGTGGCTGCCAAGGGTGCGGTCGGCGAGGAGGTCTCGCAGCTTACGCCTGATTTACTCAAGGACGGCGCGTGGCGCGGGAAGGTCTTCCGCAAATACAATATCGGCCTTCGGCCGTCGCGCGTGTTCGGGGGCAAGAAGCATCCGTATCGCGCGTTCCTCGACGAGGTGAAGACCCGGTTGGTCTCGATGGGCTTCGAGGAAATGCGTGGATCGCTCATCGAGAACGAATTTTGGAACATGGACGCGCTGTACATGCCGCAGTTCCATCCCGCGCGGGAAATCCACGACGTGTACTTCGTGCGGGAGCCGCGTGAGTCGCGCCCGATCCCCGAGCCGTTCGCAACCAACGTGGCGCAGGTCCACGAGAGCGGCAAAGGCGCGGGGTCGGTGGGATGGCGGTATCCCTTCGACCCGTCGCGCGCTCGTCTCTTGGTGCTGCGCAGCCAGGGGACGGCGGTTTCGGCGCGGACGATGGCCGGTCGGCCCAAGATTCCGGGCAAATACTTCTCGATCGCCCGGTGCTTTCGCTACGACCAGGTCGACGCCACCCACGCACCCGATTTCTTCCAAATCGAGGGGATCGTGCTGGGTGAGGGGATCACCTTCCGCACGCTCTTAGGCCTCTTGCGACTCTTCGCGGTGGAAGTGGCTCGCGCGCCCGAGGTCAAATTCCTCCCGGCGTATTTTCCATACACCGAACCCTCGGTCGAGTTGCACGTCAAACACCCCAAGCTGGGATGGATGGAGTTGGGCGGCGCGGGGTTGTTCCGACCGGAAGTAACGCTGCCGCTGGGGGTTACCGTGCCGGTCATTGCCTGGGGCCTGGGGCTCGACCGGATGGCGATGATGGCGCTGGGTATCCGCGACATCCGCGACCTCTTTACCCCCGACCTTGAACAGATCCGCGCCCAGCGCGCGGTGGTCGCGCCCTAGGAGCCTGTCCATGAATGGCCATCTGCGGCGTTGTCAGTCGGCCTTGCGTGCTCACGTACGACACGTAGGGGTTCGACATGTCGAACCCCTACCAGGCGCGCAAGACCTTCTAGGCTTTCGCATGCCCACCATTACCGCGCTCAAGCGAGACTTTGAAGCTCTGGTCGGCCGTTCCGTCACTCTCGACGAGTTGGAGGCGGCGCTGCCCCTCGTCAAGGGGGAGCTCAAGGAGCATGTCCCGGCCACCGACGAACTCCGCATCGAGCTGAACGACACCAACCGGCCCGACCTCTGGTCGGTGGAGGGCATCGCGCGCCAGATCCGCTTGGCCGAGCGATCGCCTAAGCCGCTGCGCGCAGCGAAAACGCCGGCGCGGATCGATTCCCGCATCCGGGTGACCGACGACCTGCGCGAGATCCGGCCCTACATCGGGGCGTGCATCGTCCGGGGGCTTGGCGTGACCGACGCGCTTCTGCCCCAGCTCATTCAGACCCAGGAAAAACTCGCCGAGCTGTTCGGTCGTCGTCGCCAGACGGTGTCGATCGGCCTCTACCCCCTGCAAAAAATCGTGTTCCCCCTTACCTACACGACGTCGGCGCCGGATGAGGCGAGCTTCGTGCCGCTTGGGGTGGATCGGGCGATGACCCTGCGCGAGATCGTGGCCGAACACCCCAAGGGGAAAACGTACGCGGGCATTCTCGCCGGCTGCGCGCGGTATCCGCTGCTCGTCGATCAACGCGGGGAGATCCTGTCGTTCCCGCCCATCATTAATAGTCAGGTCCTGGGCGCGGTGGCGGTCGGCGACGACGAGCTGTTGGTGGAGGTCACCGGGACCGAGTTGCGGATGGTGATGCTGGCCGTCAATATCTGGGCGGCGAACCTGGCCGATCGCGGGGCCCGCATTGATCCGGTGGTCGTCGAGTACGCGTGGACCACGCCGATGGGACGGCGAGTGGCCACGCCCCGCGATCTCTCGCGGGCCGTCTCGGTGCCTTCGGGTTTGGTGGCCCAAGTTCTCGGGGACGCGCTGCGCCCCGCCGAGTCCAAGCGGCTGTTGACCTCGTACGGCCATCGCGTGACGGTCTCGGGCTCCACGCTGAAGGTCACGCCTCCCCCGTATCGCGACGACATCATGCACCCGATCGACGTGGTCGAGGATCTGGCGATCGCCCGCGGCTACGCGTCGTTTGTCCCGGAGATGCCGAGCCAGTTTACGGTGGGGTCGCTCTCCGCGCTCGAACGCTACGCGGATCGCGTGCGTGAACTCTTGGCGGGGTTAGGGTTCCAGGAGGTCGTCTCCAGCATCCTCACGTCGCGACACGAGGTCTGGGAGCGCATGGGGCGCCGCGGGGATCCGGAAGGTCTGGTTGAGGTGGACAATCCGATGAGCGAGAGCTTTGCGGTGCTGCGCCCGACCTTGTTGGCGTCGCTCATGCGGATCGAAGCAGCCAGCTCAAAGGCGGTGTATCCTCATAAAGTCTTTGAGGTGGGCGAGGCGGCGGTCGTCGATCCCGCCGCCGATCCGGGGTGTCGGACCGAGGTCCGCGCCGGCGCGTTGATCGCGCATCCCACGGCCGCGTTTTCCGAAATCCACGCCGATCTCGAAAGCCTCGCCTACGCGCTGGGCCTGACCTATCGGTTGGAGCCGATCCCTCACCCGACCTTCATCGAGGGACGGGCGGGGACGATCGTGGTTGGAGACCGGGCGCTCGGCGTGATCGGTGAAGTGGCGCCGCAGGTGCTCGAGACGTGGGGCATCGGAATGCCGTGTGTGCTCTTCGACTTCGAGCTGGACCCGCTGATCGGAGGGTAGCCGTAGGGGCACGACATGTCGTGCCCCTACAATTCACGCGTCCTTCAGGCCGCGGGGTGGGCGATCCGGGTCTTGGCCTGGCTGACGATTTTGTTGAAACCCGTCGGATCGGCAATCGCCAAATCCGCGAGCACCTTGCGATTCAAACCGACCCCGAGTCCGCGCAGCGCCGCCATCAACTGGCTGTAAGACACGCCGGCCATCCGGGCTGCGGCGCTGATGCGCGCGATCCACAGCCTGCGGAAGTCGCGCTTGCGGGCGCGGCGATCGCGGTACGCGTATTGCTGGCCTTTATCGACGAGTTCGGTCGCGGTGCGGAAGAGCCGGCTCTTTCCGCCGTACGCTCCCTTGGCGAGCTTCAGGCGCTTGCGGCGCCGTTCTTTCGTTTTGGGTCCGCCTTTAGTCCTGGGCATGGTCGATCCTTTCTCCTTCTGATCGTTCTTTCGATGTAGGGGCGTACTGCTGTACGCCCTTCGGGTTTACGCCCGCGTGCGGCTCGACGCCCCTACGGGGTTCCGTAAGGTAACAGCCGCTTGATCGCATCGCGGTCGGCCGTCGTGAGTTCCTCGGGGAGGGCGTACCCGCGTTTTCGCTTGGCGCTCTTGTGCGTCAAGAGGTGCCGATTGCCGCTGCGCTTCCGGGCCAGCTTACCCGAGCCGGTGGTGCGAAACCGCTTATAGGTGCCGCGGTGCGTTTTGAGCTTGGTTCCGGTGCGTGGCATGATGTCCCTTTCTTTCGTGTTGGCGTCGCGCAGAACCCGCTCCGCGCTACGTTGCCGAAGCTCCTGCTTTGGGAGCCAGAAGCATGTTCATGTTGCGACCCTCCATCCGAGGGTGCTGCTCGATGTTGGCCGAGGGCGACAGCTGCTCGACGACCTTTGTCATCAGCGTCCGTCCGGCATCCTGGTGCGCCATCTCACGGCCGCGGAACATGACCGTGATCTTGACCTTGTGACCGTCGGCAAGAAACGCTTTGGCGTGGCGCATCTTGAAATCAAGATCGTGCGTATCGGTGTACGGCCGGAGCTTGACTTCCTTCAACTGAGCGGACTTCTGCTTGGCTCCGCCGAGCTTCTTGGCCTGCTCGTACCGATACTTTCCGTAGTCGATGATGCGGCAGACGGGCGGAGTGGACGTCGGCGCGACCTCGACCAAGTCGAGGCCGGCCTCTTGAGCGCGTTGCATCGCGTCCTTGACTAAGAGCACGCCGAGCTGCTCGCTGTTCGGCCCGATGACCCGCACTTCACGGCTGCGGATTTCGTTGTTGACCCGGAGTTTTGCAGCGATAGACTGTCTCCTTTTTTATTCGCCCGGTCGCTTGGAAAGCGGAGGGGTGAAGGACCGTGAAGAGCCGCGTGCCCTCACGCGCGCCCCTTGTGAGCGGACGCCGGAGCCGACATCGGCGCCGGACCGGGATCCTTCCGCTGGATCTCGTCCTGGATGTGGGCGGCCACCGCGTCGATCGGTTGCGCCGGCGTTTCCTGGCCGTCCCGCCCCCGCACCGACACCGTGCCGGCGGCCGCTTCGCGGTCGCCGATGATGAGCATATACGGAATCTTGGCCAGTTGGGCTTCTCTGATTTTCAAGCCCACCTTTTCGTTGCGGGCATCGAGCTCCGCCCGCACCCCGCGTTCCCGCAACGCGCGGACGACCTCGTGCGCGTAGGGGTGGACGCGATCGGCGATCGGCAACGCAATCGCCTGGATCGGCGCGAGCCACGTCGGGAATGCGCCCCCGTAGTGCTCGATCAGGACGCCGAGGAAACGCTCCAGCGATCCCAGCAGCGCGCGGTGGATCATGATCGGCTGGTGTTCTTTGCCATCCTCGCCCGTGTACCGCAACCCGAACCGATCGGGAAAATTGAAATCGACCTGCACCGTGGCGCACTGCCAGGACCGCTTCAGAACGTCCTTGATCTTGATATCGATTTTCGGGCCGTAGAAGACGCCCTCGCCGGGGTCGACCTCGTACCGCAGCCCTTTGGCCTGCAGCGCCCCTTCGAGGGCCGAGGTGGCCAGATCCCACGAGGCCAGCGCGCCCACGTACTTCTCGGGGCGTGTCGACAGGTAGATGTCGTAGTCGGGAAAGCCGAAGGCGGTGAGCATGGCGGTGATGAATTCGAGGACCTTGGTGATCTCGGGTTGAAGCTGATCGGGGCGACAAAACAGGTGCGCGTCGTCCTGGGTGAATCCCCGCACCCGCATCAAGCCGTGCAGGACGCCGGATCGCTCGAAGCGGTACACGGTCCCGAGTTCGGCAAACCGCAGCGGCAATTCGCGGTAGCTGCGGGGGTGCGACTTGTACACCATGATATGGAAAGGGCAATTCATCGGTTTCAGCTCGTATTCGACCCCGTCCACATCCATCGGCGTGAACATATTCTCGCGGTAGAAATCCACGTGGCCGCTCTTCCGCCAGAGGTCGAGTTTCGCGACGTGCGGGCTGAACACCAGGTCGTACCCCGCGCGGTCGTGCTCCGCGCGCCAGTGGTCTTCGATCGTCCGGCGAATCCGCGCGCCCTTGGGGTGCCAGAGCACCAGTCCGGGGCCGACCTCGTCGGTCATGGAGAACAGGTCAAGGTCCCGGCCGAGTTTGCGATGGTCGCGCCGTTTGGCTTCTTCCAGACGGGCCAAGTGGGCTTCGAGCGCTTCCTTGGTGGGGAACGACGTGCCGTAAATCCGCTGGAGCATCCGATTGCGTTCGTCGCCGCGCCAGTATGCGCCCGCGACCGCCATGAGCTTGAAGTGTGTCACCGCGGCGGTGGTCGGAAGATGCGGGCCCTCGCAGAGATCAACGAAGTCACCTTGTTGATAGAGGCTCACCGTCGGATCGGGGATCCCTTCGATGATTTCAACCTTATAGGGTTCGCCGCGCTCCCGAAAGAAGCGAGTAGCCTCGGCTTTGGACAGGTCCTGGCGCCGGATGGGGAGGGCGGCTCGGGCCAGCTCGCCCATCGTCGCTTCGATTTTCTCCAGATCTTCCGGCGTGAGCGGCCGATCGTAGTCAATGTCGTAGTAGAAGCCGTCTTCGATGGCCGGACCGATGGCCAGCTTGGCGCCGGGGAACACGCGCTTGACCGCCTGGGCCATCAGGTGCGAGGAACTGTGGCGGAAGACTTCGCGTCCTTCGGACGACTCGAACGACAGGGGCTCGACGCGACTATTCTCGGTCACGGGCGTGTGCAAGTCCCAGAGCCGACCATCGACTTTGAGCGCGATCGTCCGCGACCGTGCCTCGCCATCCAACCCCTCGATAATCGTCAAGGGCGTCACACCGTTCGGATACGCTTTTGAGGTCTGATCCGGAAACGTCAGGATAATCTGGGCCAACATCAGTTGTTCGTCGTGCGCCTCACTCCACGATCAAAAAAGAAAAGGGGCATCCACGCGAGAAGGGGCGTCGTCCCCTCGCCACGATGCCCGACCGCACCGCCTCCATCCTGCGACGCCATGGTAGGCACGGGCGGTCTTGAACCGCCGACCTCTACCGTGTCAAGGTAGCGCTCTCCCCCTGAGCTACGTGCCTTCCTGAGCGCAGAGCAGACATCCTACGCAAAGGGTCCCAAAGTTGTCAAGCAAAACTAAACGGCTGTGGCGAATACCGCCACAGCCGCTTAGGACAACAGCATAGTGTGTGTGGGCCGCGCGGCCCGGGGATGATGCTGAGGGTTACCGAATCGCCGTCTTGAAGGTCTTACCGGCCGAAAACCGCGGGACCTTCGTGGCCGCGATTTTGATCGCTTCGCCGGTGCGAGGGTTGCGACCCAGTCGCGCCTTGCGCTTGGACACCACGAACGTGCCGAAACCGACCAACGAGACCCGGTGGCCCTTCTTCAGCGCGACGGTGATGCCCGACACGAACGCGCTCAGTGCCTTGCTGGCTGAGACCTTAGAGATACCCGCTGAATCGGCCATCTTGTCGATCAACTCTGCCTTGGTCATACGCCCCCTCCTGGTCCGAGTGAATGATCGCCCCTCTCTCCCCATGCTCGCCATCCCGTCAGGCTCGACCGTCCGGGCAGCGATGCAGCATCTTGAAATGGGCGGTAGGATAGCAAGCCTTCGCGCCGCTTGTCAAGCCGCCCGGCCGTCTGGCCGCCAATACGGGGCGACTGCGGCGTTGTCGCTTCGGTCTCGTATCCTCACGTACGAACGAGTACGCTCCGGTACAAGACCTTACTCCGCCTTGCATTCGCCGCCGTCTTGGCGGCCAGACGCTTCGACGTCTATTTATACGGCGTCTATTTACAATCGTTCGGCCACCTTACTATAATACAGGCGCACACCAGAGTGGGACGGATGATCGCTCCGGCTTGCCGGAGAGGAAAGTCCGAACTCCGAAGGGCAGGGTGCTCCGTAACGCGGAGGCTCCGCAAGGGGACGGAAAGTGCCACAGAAAATAAACCGCCTCGGGATGGCAGGTTTCGTCCCGGGGTAAGGGTGAAACGGTGGGGTAAGAGCCCACCGCCCCGAGGGTGACCAAGGGGGCACGGCAAACCCCACCCGGAGCAAGACCAAATAGGAGGACGTTCTCCGGGATTTCCGGAGAGAAGGGCGGCCCGCCCAATGTCCTCGGGTCAGGTCGCTTGAGGCCTCGGGCAACCGAGGTCCCAGAGAAATGATCATCACCCCGGGGCGCAAGCTGCGGGGACAGAATTCGGCTTATGTCTCGCTCTGGTGTGCCTCTTTCTTCACTGACCGCCGATACGGGGCGACTGCGGCGTTGTCGCTTCGGTCTCGTGTCCTCACGTACGAACCAGTACGCTCCGGGACGAGACCTCTCTCCGCCTTGCATTCGCCTCCGTCTCGGCGGTCAGGCGGGGTGGGGTCGCCTGAACGAAGAGTGAAAAACAATCTTGCAGAACACACAGAATAGAACACCTGCAGGGTCGCGACGGCCGGCGCAGTACCAGGGGTCGGCGTTGCTCGCGGATCCTATTCATGGGTACATCACGTTCACCGTGCCCAAGGATGAGCCGGATGGACGGGAGATTACCGAAAAGCAGTTGATCGATACCCCGTGGGTGCAGCGGCTCCGCTACGTCTATCAACTCCAAAGCGCGCGCTGGGTCTTTCCGTCCGCCGAGCACACGCGGTTCGTCCACTGCGTGGGGGCCATGCACGTCGCGGGGCGGTTCGCGACGCATCTGTATCCGTCGCTCGTCGCCGCCGTGCCGGACTGCCCCTCTGCGCCGTACATCGAGGAATTGATGCGGGTGACGGCGCTGCTACACGACATCGGACACGGGCCGTTCTGCCACTTCTTTGACGACAATTTTCTCGATCGATTCGACGTGACCCACGAGATCATAGGTCGCCGGATCGTGGTCGACGAGCTTGGGGGGCTGATTCGCAAGATTCGGCGCAGCCCGCACGGCGCGTTTGCCCCGCGCGAGACGCTCGATCCCGACCACATCGGGTTCTTGATTTGCAAACATAGCCCGCACGACGAGGCCAAGTATCCACGATGGCTCACGTTCCTCCGGCCGATGATCGCCGGGATCTACACCGCGGACAACCTGGACTACGTCCTCCGCGACGCGTACATGTGCGGGGTCGCGATCGGTCCGGTGGATTTGGACCGGCTCATTCATTACACGTTCATCACCGACCAGGGATGGACGCTGCACCGCGCCGGCTGTTCGGCGCTGACCATGTTCCTCAACGCGCGGCTCTATCTGTATACCAACGTGTATTACCACCGGACCACGCGGGCGATCGATCTTCATCTGCGGGATATTTTCGCCGAGACGATGCGGTTCGTGTTCCCCCATAACCCGCTGGATCGAATGGATGACTACCTCCAGTTGACCGACTGGTCGCTGATCGAGGAGGTTCGACACTGGCCGCGTTCCACCAACCGGGTCAAGAAACGCCTCGGCGAGGAGTGGCGCAAGATCCTCCACCGCGACGTGACGTGGAAGATGGCCTACGACGCGACGCTGTCCATCCGCGATCCGGGGCGAGGCCGGACCTTGATCAGCCAGGAGGCGCTCGAGGCGGGCATCAAGGCGGGCCTGCCGCCCAAGCTGAGGGATTTGTCGTTTCGCGTCGATCTGGCCTACCAAGATCCCCGGCCGGTCAATCCGCTGATGATGGGCGGCAAGCAGATTTACGTGTACAACCCCTCCTCGCGGACCGTCTCCAAGGAACCGCTCCAGGAGTTCCTCGATTACATCCCGGCCCGCTTGGTGCAGTGCCGCATCTTCGCCCAGAACCACGACCACGATCTTGAACTTGCGGCGATCGCAGAAAAGGTTTTAGGGAGCGAAGGGGCGCACATCAAGACCAACGTCTAGGATGCCCCCGGTCAGTCTCGCCCGCGCGCTCTCGAAGCTGGGGGTGACCTCTCGTGCGCAGGCCCGAACGTGGATCGAAGCGGGTCGCGTCAGCGTCAATGGCCGGGCCCTGACCGATCCCGAGTCGCGGGTCGATCCCGATCGGGACCGGATCGTCGTGGATGGCCGGCCGACGGATCGGGCCCCGCGCGCCTATCTCATGATGCACAAACCCAAGGGCGTCGTGACCACCCGCTCGGACGAGCACGGCCGGCGGACGGTCTACGACGTGCTGACCACTGCCGTTCCGGGATGGGCGGACGCGTGGCTATTCCCCGTCGGCCGCCTGGATCGTGACAGCTCCGGCTTGCTGTTCTTGACCAACGACACCCGCTGGGGCGCGCGGCTTGCGTCCCCCGACTCGAGCATTCCGAAAACCTATCACGTGCGCGTCCGCCCCCCGATCACCGCGGAGGACCTGGACCGCTTGGCGTCAGGCGTGGTGTTGGCCGATGGGCCGGCGATTCCGCTCGCCGTCTCGGTGGTTCGGGACGCGGACCGCGGGACCTGGATCGAGATGACGCTCACCGAGGGGAGGAACCGGCAGATCCGCCGGATGTGCGCACGACTGGGCTACCGGGTCGAGACGCTGGTCCGCATCCGCATCGGGGGCGTGGCGTTGGGCGAGCTCAAGCCGGGGGAGGTGCGCCCGTTGACCGCCGCCGAGGCGCGGCTCGCCGGCGGGATAACGTAGGGGTTCGACATGTCGAACCCCTACTTCCAGGTGACGACCGGCGGGAGCGACATCAAGATCGCCTCGACGTCGCCCTTGGTCTTGAGGCCGAACAGCGTGCCGCGGTCGTAAATGAGGTTGAACTCGACGTAGCGCCCGCGACGCTGGAGTTGGTACTCGCGTTGCGCCGGGGTGTGCGGCAGGTCCTTGCGGCGCGCGACGATCATGGGATACACGCGGAGAAAGGCCTCGCCCACGTCCTTCACGAACGCAAACAGCGCCTCCGCGGGGCGATCGTTGAGGTAATCGAAAAAAATGCCCCCCACCCCGCGGGGTTCGTTACGGTGCGGGAGGAAGAAATATTCGTCGCACCACTGCTTGAGACGGGGGTAGTACGCCGGGTCGTGGGCATCGCACGCCCCCTTCAGCGCCCCGTGGAAATCGCGCACGTCCTCCTCGAACGGATAATACGGGGTCAGGTCCGTGCCGCCCCCGAACCACCAGCGGTCCATCTCGAGATACCGCACATTCATATGAACCGCCGGCACCATCGGATTGGCCATGTGGGCGACGAGTGAAATCCCGGTGGCGTAAAATGCGGTCGACGCGCTGTGGAGTTTCGCCGCCATCTCGGCGTCGAGGTCCCCCCACACCGACGAGCAATTCACCCCGACCTTTTCGAACACCCGGCCCCGCATGACCGACATCACGCCCCCTCCGCCCCCGCCCTCTCGTTTCCAGGCGGTTTGCTCGAACTTGGCGGTGTCGAGGGCTTCGAAGGCGCTGCAGATCCGATCGCGCAGGTCGTGGGTGAAGGCTTCCATCTGTTGTCGCATCGTCGTCACCACTGTAGGACTCCTCATCCGCGGGGAATTCGCCCGTGCCGCTGAGAAGGCATTATACGGACCTCGGGGGAGGCGAGCAAGGGCACGGCAGATTGCGCCCCCCGGGTTCAACCGCGGCCTTGCCGCAAATACTGCCCGGTGAACGAGCGCGCCACCTTGGCGATTTCGGCGGGAGACCCCGCGGCGACGACCTCGCCGCCGCCGTCGCCGCCGTCCGGCCCCAGGTCGATCACGTAATCGGCGTTGCGAATCACGTCGAGATTGTGTTCGATGACAACCACGGTGTTGCCCGCCTCCACCAAGCGGTGCAGGACGTCGAGCAGGCGCTGGATGTCGGCGAAGTGCAAGCCGGTGGTGGGCTCGTCGAGGATGTAGAGCGTGTTGCCGGTGGCGCGCCGGGACAGCTCTTTGGAGAGCTTGATCCGCTGCGCTTCGCCCCCCGAGAGGGTGGTGGCGGATTGTCCCAGGCGGACGTAGTCCAGGCCGACGTCCCGCAGCGTTTCCAGCTTGCCTCGGATGTGGGGGATCGCGGTGAAGAACCCGAGCGCCTGTTCCACCGTCATGCTCAACACGTCCGCGATCGACTGGTCCTTGTACCGGATGTCGAGCGTCTCGCGGTTGTACCGTTGTCCTTTACAAGCTTCGCAGGTGACGTAGACGTCCGGGAGAAAGTGCATCTCGATCTTGATCACGCCGTCGCCCTGGCACGCCTCGCACCGCCCGCCCTTGACGTTGAACGAATACCGCCCCGGTTTGTACCCCCGAGCCTTCGAGTCGGGGAGCTGCGCGAAGAGGTCGCGAATGAACGTGAACAACCCGGTGTACGTTGCCGGGTTGGAGCGCGGCGTCCGCCCGATCGGAGATTGGTCGACGTTGACCACCTTGTCCAACGTCTCCAGGCCCGTGATCCCCTTACAGGCTCCGGGCCGCTCGGCGGCGCGGTAGAACCGCTGGGCCAGCGCCTTGTACAAGATCTCGATGACCAACGTGCTCTTGCCTGACCCCGACACGCCCGTTACGCACGTGAACAGGCCGAGCGGGATCGCCACGGTAACGTCCTTGAGGTTGTGCTCGTGCGCGCCGATGATGTTTAAAAATCTTTGCGGCGGACGGGTCCGCGGGGGAAGCGCGATCGCCGCCTCGCGGTTGAGATAGCGTCCGGTCAGCGACGCGGGGTGGGCCATGATGGCTTTAGGAGGCCCCTGGGCGATGATCTCACCGCCGTGGATGCCGGCGCCGGGGCCCATGTCGATCACGTGATCGGCGGCGAGGATGGTCTCTTCGTCGTGCTCGACGACCAGCACGGTGTTGCCCAGATCCCGAAGCCGGATGAGCGCGTCGAGCAGGCGGCGGTTGTCGCGCTGGTGGAGCCCGATGGACGGTTCGTCCAGGATGTAGAGCACGCCGACCAGCGACGACCCGATCTGGGTGGCGAGGCGGATGCGCTGGCCCTCCCCGCCCGAGAGCGTGGCAGCCGACCGGTCGAGGGTTAAATACTCGACGCCCACGTTGACCAGAAACCCGAGCCGCTCGCGAATTTCCTTCAGGATGCGCTGGGCGATGAACGCTTCTTTCTCGGTGAGCGTGAGGTCGCGGAAGAACCGATCGGCGGCCTGGATCGAAAACCGGGTGACCTCCGCGATCGACAGCCCGCCGACTTTCACCGCCAAGCTCTCGGGTTTGAGTCGCTCCCCGTGACACGCGGGGCACGGCTGCAGCGTCATGTACTCTTCGATTTCCTCGCGGATGTAGGCCGAATCGGTCTCGCGGTAGCGGCGATCGAGATTGGGGATGACGCCCTCGAACGGTCTCGCGTAGAACTGCCGGCGGCCGTCCTTCTCGAACCAGAATTCGATCTCGTCCGTTCCCGAGCCGTAGAGGAGGGCCTTTTGGTGCGCGGGGTCGAGGTCCGCAAAGGGCGTTCGCACCGCGAAGCCGTAGTGCCGCGCCACCGCCTCGCGCAGTTCCGCGTAGTAGGCGGAGGTCCGGCGTTCC
>JACQCD010000093.1 GCA_016201825.1 Nitrospirota bacterium
AAATACCGATGAGGGTTTTGAAGGCGCGACCCGCTTTTTTACCTCGTATCATCGTTCCGAGGTCCTCGTTTCCGCCTCTCACCTGTACTACCACGCGTCGGCCGATGCGATCCGCCACGTCTTTCGCGTTGCCGCGAGCCTCGATTCGATGGTGGTCGGCGAGCCCCAGATCCTGGGTCAGTTCAAGGACGCGTTCGACGCGGCCCTGGCCCACAAGTCCACCGGCGTCGTCCTCAACAAGTTGTTCAAGAAGGCGATCTCGGTCGCCAAGCGCATCCGCACCGAGACCCGGATCGCCGAGAGCGCCGTCTCGGTCAGTTACGCCGCCGTCGAACTGGCCCGAAAGATCTTCCGCCGGCTCGACCGCACCCGCGTGCTGGTCATGGGATCGGGCGAGATGGCGGAGCTCGCGGCCCGCAACCTGGTCGCGCAGGGCGCCGAGGAGGTTCGCATCGCGGGACGCAACCAGGAACGGGTGGACGCCCTGGCGCGCGATTACGCGTGGCACGCCGTCGCGCGCGATGCCTTTCTCGCCGAGCTGATCGAGGCCGACATCGTGATCTGCTCGACCGGCGCGGATCACTATCTCTTGGAGGTCGCCCAGATGACCGACGTGGCGCGCCGGCGCAAGGGCCGTCCCCTCTTCCTCATCGATCTTGCGGTGCCGCGGAACATCGACCCTCGCGTGAACGACATCGAGGACATCTTCTTGTACAACATCGACGACCTCAACTCGGTCGTGGAGGCCAATCGTCGGGAGCGGGAGCAGGAAGCGATCAAGGCCGAGGCGATCATTGCGGAGGAAATCGAGTGGATGTTGCAGTGGCTCAAGTCGCTCGAGGTGACGCCCACCATCGTCGATCTGCGCACCCGCGTCGAGTCGCTCCGCCAGGCCGAAGTCGAACGGGCGGTGGCGCGCGTTGGCCGCGCGGACACCGCGGACGACATCCGCAAGCTCCTCGACGGCGTGACCACGGCGCTCGTGAACAAGGTCTTGCACGCGCCGGTGGTCGCCCTGAAGCAGGAGGCGAACCATCCCGAGGGAGCTCTCTATGCGGAGACCGTCAGAAAGCTGTTCCGCCTGGACGATGACGCCACGTCCGCGCCCCAGGCGGCCGGCGAGGAGCGAGTGACGCTGGGCGAGGCGCCCGCGGCCGACCGGCCCCGCTCCGGCAACGGCTGATGGCGGGCACTCCCTCTCGCCTGACCATCGGGACGCGCGGCAGCCTCCTCGCGCGGTGGCAGGCGGACTGGGTCAAGGGGCGGCTGGAAGCGGCATACCCGGGGCTTCGCGTCGCGCTCACGATCATCAAGACGACCGGCGACAAGATCCTCGACGTTCCTCTAGCCAAGGTCGGGGGCAAGGGCCTCTTCGTCAAGGAGATCGAGGAAGCGCTGCTCGCGGGCGCCGTTGATCTGGCCGTCCACAGCATGAAGGACGTGCCGACCGCGTTGCCCGCGGCCTTGCATCTGACCGCCGTGACGCGGCGCGAGGAGCCCTACGATGCGTTGATCAGCCGCGACCGTCTGCCGCTGGCGAAACTGCCGCCGGGCGCAACCGTCGGAACCAGCAGCTTGCGTCGGCAGTCGCAGTTGCTGGCGTATCGATCGGATTTGAAGATCGTGGGCTTGCGTGGCAATCTCGATACCCGGTTACAACGCGTCCGCGAGGGGGCGATGGACGCCATCGTGTTGGCGGCGGCCGGACTCCGTCGTTTGGGGTGGGGCGCCGAGATCACCGAGGTCCTCCCGGCGACGATCTGTCTGCCGGCGATCGGGC
This sequence comes from Nitrospirota bacterium, assembly GCA_016201825.1. Taxonomy (GTDB): domain Bacteria; phylum Nitrospirota; class Nitrospiria; order 2-01-FULL-66-17; family 2-01-FULL-66-17; genus 2-01-FULL-66-17. Next base: position 1,781 of record JACQCD010000093.1, read on the forward strand.
AGGGAGCCCTGGGAATCGAGTGCCGCCGCGACGACGCTGGCCTCAATCGCGCGCTGCGGGTGCTGGATGATCCCGACACGCGGGCCTGTGTCGAAGCGGAGCGGGCGTTCCTCGATCGCCTGGAGGGCGGGTGTCAGGTGCCGATCGCGGCGCACGCGACGCTGAACGGCGACCGGTTGACGCTCACGGGCCTCATTGCCGGGGTGCACGGAGATCCCGTGCTGCGGGACGAGGCGGCCGGTCCGCGCGGCGAAGGGCTCCTGATGGGGCGCGCGCTCGCCGAACGGCTCCTCGCGCGGGGCGGTGACGCCATCCTTCGGGCGGTCTATGCCGACCAAGGATGAGCGGCCGGTGCGGCCGGCGACGGTGTACCTGATCGGCGCGGGTCCGGGCGATCCCGGCTTGTTGACTGTGCGGGGCCGCGATTGTCTCCGCCGCGCCGATGTGGTGGTCTACGACTATTTGGTCAACCCCGCGTTATTGGCGCACGCGCCCGCCGGGGCCGAGCTCATCGATGCGGGGAAGCGCAAAGGCGAGCAGCGATTGACGCAGGAGGCGATCAACGACATGCTGATCGACCGCGCGCGGCGCGGGCGGTCGGTGGCGCGTCTGAAGGGCGGCGATCCGTTTATCTTCGGCCGAGGCGGGGAGGAAGCGTTGGCCCTGGCCGACGCGGGCGTGCCGTTCGAGGTGGTGCCCGGCGTGACGGCGGTGGTCGCGGTTCCGGCGTACGCGGGCATCCCGCTCACCCACCGCGCGTACGCCGCGAGCGTGGTGTTGACGACGGGGCACGAAGACCGGGAGAAACCGGAGTCCGCGGTTCCCTGGGAGGACCTGGCCGCGGCCAAAGGCACGCTGGTGTTCGTGATGGGGATGACGCACGTGGCCGCCATCGCGGAGCGATTGCTGGGCGCCGGACGGTCGCCCGAGACGCCGGTCGCGATCATTCGATGGGGGACGTACCCGCGGCAGCAGACCGTGGTGGGGCGACTGGACACCATCGTCGCCGACTCGACGCGACTCAACTTGCAGCCGCCCGGTCTGATCGTGGTGGGCGAGGTGGTGGCGCTCCGCGAGCGTCTCCAGTGGTATGAGCGGCGCCCGCTTTTCGGCCGGCCCGTCGTCGTGACGCGTGCCGCGACCCAGTCCGCCGATTTGGTCGCGCGGTTGGAAGAAGCGGGGGCGGAGGTCATGGAGGCGCCAGCGATCCGCGTCGAGCCGCCCGCGTCGTGGGATGAGGTGGACCGGGCGATCGCCGCGTTGCCGCGGTACCGTTGGATTGTGTTGACGAGCGTCAACGCCGTGCGGTCGTTCTTCGATCGGCTCTACGCGTGCGGGCGGGACGCGCGCGCGCTGGGCGGCGTTAAGGTCTGCGCGATCGGGGAGAAGACCGCCGCGGTCGTTCGGAGGTATGGCGTCGTGCCCGACCGTGTCGCCGAGGAGTCGACCGGGGAAGGACTGGTTGCGGCGTTCGCCGGGGAAGACGTGGCCGGCGCGGCGATCCTCTTCCCCCGCGCGCGCGTGGCCCGGGACGTGGCGCCTGACGCGCTGGCGGCCCGCGGCGCAAAGGTCGACGTGATCACGGTCTATGAGAATCGCCCGGTCGGCACGGTGCCCGCGGACGTTCGGGAGGCGTTACTCCGTCGCAAGGATGCAATCGTCACGTTCACGAGCGCGTCGACCGTGACCGGATTTCTCGACGCGTTGGGGGCCGATGCGACCGAGGTGATGGGCGGCGTGACCGTGGCCTGTCTGGGGCCGGCGACGGCCGACGCGGCGCGGCGGCGGGGTCTGACGGTGGCCGTCCAACCCGCCCGCCAGACGATGGCCGCATTGGTCGAGGCGCTCGTGGCGCATGTGCGCGGCGGATAACGTCGGGTCGGTCGTGGAGGGTGTTATTCACTTATGGGATGTCTAACCAGGAAGGCGCCATGAGCTTCCCCCTCGATCGTCCCCGTCGGCTTCGGCGACGGGAAGTGTTTCGCCGGATGGTCCGAGAGACCGTGGTCAGCGTGAACGACCTGATCTATCCTCTGTTCGCCGTCCACGGAGCGGGCGTCTCGCAGGAGATCTCGTCGATGCCCGGGGTGGTTCAGCAGTCGGTCGATCTGCTGATCAAGGACGCGCACGAGGCGGCGGCGCTGGGCATCCCGGCCGTGATCCTCTTCGGCATTCCGGCTCACAAGGACGCGACCGGGTCGGAGGCGTCGGACGACGACGGCATCATCCCCCGCGCGGTGCGGGCGCTCAAGGAGCAGGTCCCGGAGTTGGCCGTGATCACCGACGTCTGTCTCTGCGAGTACACCGACCACGGGCATTGCGGCGTGGTCGAGGACGGCGCCGTGCAGAACGACCCGACCGTTGAGCGTTTGGTGGCCGAAGCGCTGGCGCATGCCCGCGCGGGCGCCGATATCGTGGCGCCGTCCGATATGATGGACGGACGGGTCGGCGCGATCCGGCGCGCGCTCGATGCCGACGGGTTCGTCGACACGGTGATCATGGCCTACGCCGCGAAGTACGCGTCGGGGTTCTACGGTCCGTTCCGCGAGGTGGTGCAGTCGATCCCGCAGTTCGGCGACCGGCGCGGTTACCAGATGGATCCGGCCAATGCGGAAGAAGCGCTCCGGGAGGTGGCCTTGGACCTGGAGGAAGGCGCCGACATTGTGATGGTCAAGCCGGCGATGCCGTATCTGGATATCATCCGGCGCGTGAAGGACACGTTCCATCGACCGCTCGCCGCGTATCAGGTGAGCGGGGAGTATGCGATGTTGAAAGCCGCGTCCCGCGCGGGATGGCTCGACGAGGACCGGGTGGCGATCGAGTCGCTGACCGCGATCAAGCGGGCCGGAGCCGACCTCATCATCACCTATTACGCCAAGGAGGCGGCGCGCTGGCTTCGCCACACCGGAGGGGTCTTGCCGTGACGATGCGCCGAGCGGACGCGGACGGCCGATGACGAGGGTCTTGCGCCGGCTGCCGGAGCAGCCGATCCGGCAGCCGCTGGTCGCGGTCGGGAATTTCGACGGGGTCCACCGGGGACACCAGGCGATCATCGCACAGGCGACGCGCCGCGCCGGGGAGATCGGGGGCACCAGCGTGGTGCTCACGTTCGATCCCCACCCGGTCAGCGTGTTGCGGCCCGAGACGCCGTTTGCGCTGTTGACGACCCTCGATCAGAAGGTGGACGTGATGACCAAGCTCGGGGTCGACGTGGTGGTGGTCCTGCCGTTCACCCTCGAGTTTTCCCGACGGAGCGCCGAGCAATTCGTGCGCGAAGATCTGGGTGAGCGACTGGGAGCGCGTGAGGTCTACGTCGGCCGCAACTTTGCGTTCGGCAAAGGGCGCGAAGGCGACGTCGCGGCGCTCGAGCGGTTTGGCGAGTCGTTGGGGATGCGCGTCGTGGTCCAACCCCCGGTTCTGGTTGGAGAGACGATGGTGAGTTCGTCCGCCATCCGCCGGCTGTTGCGGGAGGGGCGGGTCGCCGAGGTGTCTGAGCTGTTGGGAAGGCCGTACGCGACCGACGGGGTCGTGACCCACGGAGACGGACGGGGTCGGGCGCTGGGATACCCGACCGCCAACATCCGACCCGGCGAGCAGATGCTTCCACAAATCGGGATCTACGCGGCGGTCGTCGACGATGTGACGTCCGGCGAGCGAGGGCTGGACGCCGTGGTGTATCTCGGGTCTCAGCCGACCTTCGGCGCCCATACGGTGCAGTTGGAGGCTCACGTGTTCGGAAGCGACCGTCCTCGATATGAGCATCGGCTGCGCATCGCGTTCATCGACTGGGTTCGAGGGGAAGAACGGTTTGCGAGCGCGGAGGCGCTGGTCGCGCAGATCGCGCGGGACGTTGCGGGGGCGCGCGCGGTGCTGGCGGCGCGCACGGGCGGGCCGGGGGCGCGACGATGACCGCTGATCGGACGACGCGTCCACCGGCTGTGACGGATATCGGACCGGCTTTGGGATCGGCCTTGGGACCGGTCTTGCTCGGTCGCGTCCGGGACGCGTTGGCCCGGCTCGGGCCGGTCCGTCCCGGTGAACTCGTGATGGTCGCGGTCTCGGGCGGTCCGGATTCGGTGGCGTTGTTGCACCTCCTGGTCCGTCTCTCGACGATCGTGGGGTTTCGGGTGCACGTGGCGCACTGTGACCACGGCTTGCGCGGAGCCGAATCGGCTGAGGATGCGGGGTTTGTTCGGCGGCTCGGCGAGGCGTGGGCGGTTCCCGTGACCGTTGGGTGTGTCCCGGCCGGAACGATCGACGCGCGCGGCCGAGGTTTGCAGGCGGCGGCCCGCGACGCCCGCTACGCGTTTCTGCGCCGGACCGCCGAGGCGGTGGGCGCACGGTGGGTGGCCACCGCGCATACCGCCGATGATCAGGCCGAAACGGTGATTATGCGGTGGGTCCGCGGTGCGGGGCTCGCCGGCTTGGCCGGCATCCCGACCGTGCGGGCGCCGTACATTCGGCCGTTGCTCGGCGTCCTGCGCCGGGAGGTCGAGTCGTACCTGTCCGAAATCGGGATCGCTCCGAGGAGGGATCCCTCGAATCGCAACCCCCGTTTTCTCCGCGTGGCGGTTCGCGACACGGTGCTGCCCGCGCTCCGCGCGCTCAACCCGCGCGTGGTTGAGACCATCGGGCGGACCGCCGTCTTGGTGGCGGAAGACGCGGCGTGGCTCGAACGATGTGCCGAGGACCACCTGGCCCGATCGGTCCGCGACGCGGGCGACGGATGGATCGAATTGACGCGAGTGGACGTGGCGCGTCTGGATCCGGTGCTTCGGCGCCGCGTCATTCGACGTGCGTTGACCCGTCTCCGGGATGCGGCCTGCGGCCTGTCCTTCGAGGTCGTCGAGTCCGTCTCTCGCCACGCGGCGTCGAGTCAACATGGTCGGCTTGCCGTCGGTCTGGGCTTGGTCGCGGAGTGTGGCGCCGGACGGATCCGGCTCGCGGTCGAGTCGGGGGGGCGGCGGACCACTCCGGAACCCGTGACGCTGCCGTGGGAGGGAGAGCGCGAGCTGCCCGAATGGGGAATCGTGGTGGCGGTGGGGGAGGAAGCCGGCGGCGAGAAATCGCTTGCGCCCCATGAAGCCGCGTTCGACATCGACCGGCTACCTGGTATGCTTGCCGTCAGAGGTCGTCGACCCGGAGACGTGTTCTACCCCGAAGGGATGAGCGGACGCAAACGGCTCCAGAATTTTTTCGTCGATACGCGGGTGCCGCGGTGGCGTCGCGACGCCGTTCCGTTGCTCGTTGCGGGGGACGAACTGATCTGGGTGATCGGGGCGAGACGCGACCGGCGTTATCTCGCAATGGGAAGCGGCCGGTCGGTGGTGGTTCGGGTCCGTCAGCAACGTCAACCGCATCTCGCAGCCCCGGCGCCGGATCTGGTGCCGGCGCTGCACGGAGCCAGCTCGGAGAGACCATGACGCGCATCTTCGGAAAGCCGCTGATCAGCCAGCAGGAGATCAATCGACGGATCAAGGACCTGGGTCGACGCATCAGCGAGGACTATCAGGATCGGGACGTGGTGATGATCGGCGTGTTAAAAGGCGCGTTTGCCTTTTTCGCCGATCTGGTCCGGGCGATCCAGGTGCCGGTCGAACTCGACTTTCTGGTGGTGTCCAGCTACCAGGGCTCCTCAAAATCGACCGGCCGCGTGAAGGTGATTTCCGATCTCACGGTTGATATCAAAGGCCAGGACGTGATTGTGGTTGAGGACATCGTTGATTCGGGATTGACCTTGAGTTTCCTGAAGAAGAAGCTGCTCATGCGCCATCCCAACTCGCTGCGCGTGTGCGCGCTGCTTGACAAGCCCGAGCGGCGCACGATCAACGTTCCGATCGAGTACGTGGGGTTTACGGTTCCCAACAAGTACGTGGTGGGTTACGGATTGGACTATCAGAATCGGTACCGGAATCTTCCCTACATTGCGGTGTTAGACCAAGACGGCGAGCAGGAATGACCGAGGCGCCCGTCCTCGACCGATGTTGTCAAGCCTAAAATCAGTGTGGTAAGATGGGGCCACGTTTGAAGCTGTGTCTTGGTGGGCGCAGCTGGCGGCCCAGATGGTGAAGGAGGAGCAGACGGCGGCATGAATCCGCGGATGAAAAATCTTGCCCTATGGATCGTTATCGGGCTCTTTATGATCCTGTTGTTCAATCTCTTCACGGTGCCGCCCCGCACCGAGGAAGCGGAGCTCATTTTCAGCGACTTCATGACCAAACTCGATCGAGGGGAGATCAACGAGGTCACGATCAAGGAAAGCTATCTGACGGGGGTTCTCAAGGACGGAGGCAAATTCAGGACCTATTCGGCGCCTTACCCCGATCTGGTCAAGCAACTGCGTGAAAAAAACATCCGCATCGTGGCGAAACCGCCCGACGAGAATCCCTGGTACATCACGTTCTTGGTCAGTTGGGGACCGTTTATCCTCTTTTTGGGCCTCTGGATTTTCTTCATGCGGCAAATGCAGGTCGGCGGCAACAAGGCGCTGTCCTTCGGTAAGAGCCGCGCGCGCTTGCTCTCGGAGGAGCGGAAGAAAGTGACGTTCTCCGACGTGGCGGGCGTGGATGAGGCCAAGGACGAAGTCTCGGAGATCATCGACTTCCTCAAGGACCCGCCGAAGTTTCAAAAACTGGGAGGGCGTATCCCGAAGGGGGTGCTGATCGTCGGCCCGCCCGGAACCGGCAAAACGCTCTTGGCAAAGGCCATCGCGGGAGAGGCGGGTGTGCCGTTCTTCTCCATTTCGGGGTCCGACTTCGTCGAAATGTTCGTCGGCGTCGGCGCGTCCCGCGTGCGGGACCTGTTTGAGCAGGGGAAGAAGCACGCTCCGTGCATCATTTTCATCGACGAGATCGACGCCGTGGGACGGCTGCGCGGCGCCGGCTTGGGCGGGGGGCACGACGAGCGTGAACAGACACTCAACCAGTTGTTGGTGGAAATGGATGGGTTCGACACCAACGAGGGGGTGATCCTGGTCGCCGCGACCAACCGTCCGGACGTGCTCGACCCCGCCCTGTTGCGCCCCGGCCGGTTCGACCGCCAGGTGGTCGTGTCGCGTCCCGACCTCAAGGGGCGGATAGAGATTTTACGCGTCCACACCAAGAAGATCCCCGCGTCGAAGGACGTGTTGCTGGAAGTGGTCGCGCGGGGGACCCCCGGGTTCTCGGGGGCGGATCTGGAGAACCTCGTCAACGAAGCCGCCCTGTTGGCCGCCCGGAAGGGAAAGAAGTCGGTCGACATGGAGGATTTTGAGTTTGCCAAGGACAAGGTGCTCATGGGGGTGGAGCGCCGAAGCCTGATCCTCAGCGACGAAGAAAAAAAGAACACGGCCTATCACGAAGCGGGACACGCGTTGGTGGCGCGGCTTATCCCCGGCACGGACCCCGTGCACAAGGTGACGATCATCCCGCGCGGGCGCGCGCTGGGTCTCACCATGCAACTGCCCACCGATGATCGGTACACCTACCCCAAGGAGTACCTGTACAACAACATCGCGATCCTGATGGGGGGACGGGCGGCCGAAGAGATCGTGCTGAAGCACATGACGACCGGCGCCGGCAACGATCTCGAACGCGCGACCGAGCTTGCCAGGAAGATGGTATGCGAGTGGGGCATGAGCGAGAAGATGGGGCCGCTGACGTTCGGCAAGAAGGAGCAGGAAATCTTCCTGGGCCGCGAGATCTCGCAGCACCGGGATTACAGCGAGCACACCGCCGTTGAGATCGACCACGAAGTCAGACGTCTGGTGGTCGAAAACTACGAGCGGGCGAAGAGCCTCATCAGTAACAACATGAAGGCCCTGAAAGACTTGGCGGAAGCCCTGTTGGAGCGCGAAGTGCTCGACGCTCCCGAGATCGAGAAGATCATCGGGGCGGCCGCTTCGGCCTGATCGCCGACTCTCCGATCGTGACCTCGGTTCGGGGAAGGCGCTTCGGCCGCGCTTCCAAACCGACCGAATTGACCTGACCAGGTGGACGCATGCGGCTGGGACATCACACCCAGGTGATGGGGATCGTCAACGTCACCCCCGATTCGTTCTGGGACGGGGGCCTGACCACCTCGGTTGACGCGGCTGTTGAGCGTGCCAGGCGTTTTGCGGCGACCGGGGCCGACTGGCTTGACATCGGCGGGGAATCGACCGGGCCGGGCTCCCGCGACGTGCCCACCGGAGAAGAGCTCCGCCGCGTCGTGCCGGTGGTCACGGCGCTTGCGCGCTCGGGGCCGCTCCCGATTTCCGTCGATACCACGAAAGCCGCGGTGGCGGAGGAAGCCCTTGCTGCCGGCGCCGTGATGATCAACGATATCGGCGCGTTGCGGTGGGACCCCGATATGGCGAGGGTGATTGCCCGTGCCGGCGCCTCGGTCGTCCTCATGTATGCCAAGGACGATACGCCCCGCACCACCACCCGAGACCCGGTCTACGACGACGTCGTCGAGACGGTATGCGAGTTTTTGCTCGATCGGATCGACTACGCCCGAGCCGCGGGGATCGCCGCCGATCGGATTTTCGTCGATCCCGGGCTGGGTTGGTTTGTCGGCGCCGACCCCCGCTACAGCTACGAGATTTTACACGGACTCGATCGCATCGGGTCGCTGGGCTATCCCATCTTGATCGGTCCCTCCCGGAAATCGTTCTTGGCTTCCAACGGCGTGCACCCTCCGAGGCCCGCGGCCGAGCGGCTGATGCCGACCGCGGCGGCGGTCGCCGTGGCGACCTGGATGGGCGTATCGATCGTGCGTGTGCACGATGTCGAGGAGATGGCGCAGGTGGTGGGCACGGTGGAAGCGATCAAGCGGCCGGGGTCACGGGCAGGTAGCGCGTGCTAGGGGCCGACGCCATGTCCTGGCAGCATCTGCTCGCGATCGCGTTGATCGCCGGAACGCTGGTGTGGCTGACCTGGGTTTCGAAGAGCGCCCGTACGATTCAGGTCCTCAGCGGACTGGGGGTTGTGCTGGGGGCGATGTTGGTTGGCGAGTGGTTCGACGTGTTTCCGAACCATTGGGAGCTGACCCGCTTTTGGCCCGAGGTCGTCCTGGGCTTCGTGATCTTGTTTCAACCTGAATTACGCCGGATGTTGGCTCAGCTCGGTCGAAACCCCTTCAGGCGGGGCAACGACTCAGAGGGGGCCCGGGAGGTTGAGGAGATCGTCAAAGCGGCGGTCTCGTTAGCGAACCGGCGGATCGGCGGCATTCTGGTGGTCGAGCGCGAACACGAGCTGTTGGATGTCGTTGAGGTCGGGACGCTCATCGAGGCCCGGATTTCTAAAGAACTGCTCATCAGCCTCTTTCTTCCCTACTCCCCCCTGCACGACGGCGCGGTCATTGTCCGGGGGAAGCGCATCCTGGCCGCCGGGTGTTTTCTGCCGTTGACCGCGCGGACCGACGGGATCGAGACGTACGGCACGCGACATCGCGCCGCTCTGGGCATTACCGAGGAGACCGATGCGGTGGCGATCGCGATTTCGGAAGAAACCGGAACCATTTCTTTGGTGGTCGGCGGCGACATGTATCGGGACCTCGACGGATCCTCGCTGCGTCAACATTTGCTGGCCGCCCTCCGTCCTCCCGACCTGGGGACCGCCCGCCAATCTCGGCTGGATCGGGTGCGTCCGTAGCAGGCTGCTGAAAAAGTCCATCTGCTGCGTGGTCGGTCGGTCTTGCGTGCTCACGTACGACACGTAGGGGTTCGACATGTCGAACCCCTACCAGGCGCGCAAGACCTCCCTCCGCCTTGCATCTGGAGCTTTTTGAGCAGCCTGCTCACCTTGTTGCGTTCTTTTTGGCGCTGATCCCACCCAGCGGGTGAACGGTTTTCGCGCCGGCCTCGTTTGACACACTCCAACGC
>JACQCD010000094.1 GCA_016201825.1 Nitrospirota bacterium
GCTCTCCGGCGAGGGAACTCCCGGGAGCTTGGCCGATCGGCTGATGGCCGTTCAAGTCGGAGACACGCCGAATATCGTGGAAAGCCGCACAGCGCAAGGGTTTTAGCAACATGAGCCCGTTCTTAACCGGACACTACTGGACTAAGACTAAGACTAAGACTAAGACTAAGACTAAGACTAGCGGTTCCGTTTTGGTGGTCGAGGACCACGTCGTCAATCAAAAGGTTGCGGCGCGGCTGCTCGAAAAACTGGGGTGCCGGGTCGATGTCGTGAACAACGGCGTGGAGGCGCTCGAGGCCCTGTCCCGCGGCGCGTACGACGTTGTCCTCATGGACGGGCAAATGCCCGAGATGGACGGGTACCAGGCCGCCGCCGAGATTCGTCGCCGCGAACAGTCCGCGGGCGGGGGCCGCCGCATCCCCATTATCGCGCTGACCGCCAACACCCTCCCGGGCGAGCGGGACCGGTGCGTGGAAGCCGGGATGGACGATTATCTCTCCAAACCCATCGATCTGGATGCGCTGTGCAGGATGCTCGATCGCTGGATTTCCGTTGGTAGGGGCACAGCATGCTGTGCCCCTACATTCGATCCCAAGGTGATAGGGGATCTACGTGAACTCTTGGGGGTCGATTTTGTCGGTGTGATCGAGACGTTTGTGCTCGCAGCACATGCTCAGTTGGCTCGTCTCCGGGAAGCGGCCGGCCGCTCCGACAGTGAGACGCTCTATCGCGAGGCCCATACCCTGAAAGGCGCGAGTCGAAACGTGGGCGCGGTCACGCTGGCGGCGTTGTGCCAAGACCTGGAGGAGGCCGGCCGATCAGGAACGACGGTCGGCGCGGACGCGCTCATTGCGAAGATCGAAGAAGAGTTTGGGCGGGTCCAGGCGGCGCTCGATCGCTAGGGTCGGCAAGGGGTGGTCGGCGAAAGTGGAAGCTCTCCCGCCGCGGCGTGATGGTCTGCCCGACGGCGGTTGGGAAATCCCCCCATCCCCCCTTTGTCAAAGGGGGGCGAGGGGGGATTTTGTTTCACGGGTTGATCATGGACTCCCTCTCCCGCTGCGGGAGAGGGCAGGGGTGAGGGTCCCCCCGGTGTGTGGACGGGCCGGTCAACTGCCCCCTCACCCCTCCCTCTCCCCCTTCACGGGGGCGAGGGTGAAAAAACAAGGTATTTTCAAAAAAACGAGGTGGGCAAAGGGGATGGGGGGATTGTGGATTAAAGTTCGTCGCGTGAGTTTCCGATAGAGATGAGTGGAATTAGGGAAGGAGTGTCGTGGACACGGAGATCGTCAAGGAAGCAACCGGCACGGTGCTCAAACTCGGCGGTGAGCTCTCGATTGCCGACGCCGCGGTGTTCCGAGACGTATTGGTCACGGCCTTGGACGGGGAGGGCCACGTGGTGGTCGACGCCAGCCTCGTCGAGCGATTCGACACATCGGGGATTCAATTATTGCTCGCGGCCCGCTCAGCCTGCGAACGGCGCCACCGCGGGTTCGCCGTCCGGGGGTTGTCTCCCTCGTGCGTGGCGATGTGGCGTCTGCTCGGCTGTTCAGAGGATGTGATTTCTCAATCCGAGGAATCGGCGGCCTCATGAGCGGATTACCGAGGGCGCCCGAGGGAGGTTGGTGATGGGGAAGACGGTTCTGGTCGTTGATGATTCGGTCTCGATGCGACAGATGGTGGGGTTCACGTTGACCAACGCCGGATACACCGTGGTGGAGGCCGTCGACGGCCAGGACGCGGTCTCGAAACTCACCGGGGGAGCCAAGCCGAACCTGGTCATCACCGATCTGAACATGCCCGTCATGGACGGGATCTCCTTCATCAAACACGTCCGGGCGATGCCGGATTTCAAATTCACCCCCATCCTCATGCTGACCACCGAATCCGCGGACAATAAGAAGAAGGACGGCCAAGCGGCCGGCGCCACCGGCTGGATCGTCAAACCCTTCAATCCGGAGCAAATGCTCAATGTCGTCAAAAAAGTGATGCCGGGATGAGCACCGATCTCTCTCGGTTCCAGGACGCCTTTTTCGAAGAATCGGCCGAGCACCTCTCCACGATGGAGGAGGGCCTCCTGCAGCTCGAGCAGCGGCCGACCGATCTGGACTTGCTCAACCGTATTTTCCGCGCGGCCCATTCCATCAAGGGCAACGCCGGCATGTTCAGCTTCACCGACTTGAGTGGGTTCACCCACCACGTGGAAACGGTACTGGACGCGCTTCGCAACGGGCGCATCGGGGTGACGAAGCCCGTCATCGACCTGCTGCTCGATGCGAGGGATACCATGAAGACCCTCCTTGGAGCAGTGCAGGGCCAGGGATCGGCTGACGCAGAGGCCGTCGAGGCGATACGGGTCAAACTCGAAGCGTGCCGGGCGGTATCGCCCGTAGGGGCACAACATGTTGTGCCCCTACCCAGGGCAGAGGTCGGCCGAACCGACGCGTCGCCCCGTCTCGTTCGCTATCGGATCGCCTGGACTCCTCCGGACGATGTGTTTCAGCGCGGTCTCGATCCCGCCCGAATCCTGCAGGAACTGGCCGACCTTGGAACCGTGAACTCCGTAACGGCCGATCTCGCGCGGGTGCCGGATCTTCAGGCGATCGATCCCGAACGGTGCTACCTGTCCTGGTCGATCGAGTTGGAGACCGGGTCCGTGGTCCGCGACGTCGAGTCCGTCTTTGAGTTCGTGCGTGAGGGGAGCGTGCTGGCGATCACCGACGTAGGGGCACAACATGTTGTGCCCCTACCTCCGTCCACCGCAGAGCCGACCGCGGAGCGGAAGCGTATCGGGGAAATTCTTGTCGAGGAGGGCGTGGCCACACCCGAGCAGATTGCCGTCGCGCTCGGCAAGCAAAAGCGGCTCGGCGACATCCTGGTCGAGGACCGCGCCGTCAGCCCGCAGCAGGTCCAACAGGCCCTGGAGAAGCAGCGCCAGATGGAAGCGGCAGCGGCGGCTCGGAAGGCCGAACCCTCGTCCATCCGAGTGGATACCACCAAAATCGACAAACTCATCAACCTGGTGGGCGAGCTGGTCATCACGCAATCCATGATCAGCGATCTGGGCCACCACTTCGAGATGGACAAGTTGCCGATGTTGCTGGAGCGCGTCGTCCAACTTGAACGGAACACCCGCGAGATTCAGGAGCGGGTGATGGCCGTGCGGATGGTGCCCATCGGGACCGTCTTCAATCGCTTCCCCCGGTTGGTGCGGGACCTGGCGTCGAGCAAGCGCAAGCAGGTCCGCTTGACGCTGTCCGGCGAGGAGACCGAACTCGACAAGACCGTGATCGAGTCCATCGGCGATCCCCTGACCCATCTCATCCGGAACGCGGTGGATCACGGACTGGAATTGCCCGAAGACCGGATTGCGCGGGGGAAACCCGAAGAAGGGACGATTACGCTGAACGCCTTCCATCAGGGCGGCACGATCTGCATCACGGTCGAGGATGACGGCCGGGGGTTGAACCGCGAAAAAATTGTCGCCAAAGCGATCGCGCAAGGGTTGATCACCGAGGGCGAGACGCTCTCGGATGACGCGGTGTGGCCGCTGATCTTTCGTCCGGGGTTTTCCACGGCCGAGGCCGTCACCGACGTGTCGGGCCGCGGCGTCGGCATGGACGTGGTGAAACGAAACATCGAAAGCCTGGGGGGAACCGTGATGATCCAGACCACGGAGGGTCGGGGCTCACGGTTCACCCTCAAGCTCCCCCTCACGCTGGCCATCATCGAAGGCATGAGCGTCCGCGTGGGACCGGAGATCTATATCGTCCCGCTCACCTCGATCATCGAATCGATCCGACCGCGACGCGAGGAGATCAAGACCATCGTCGGGAGGGGCGAGCTCGTGGACGTCAGAGGGGCGTACCTCCCGCTGATCCGCCTCTACCACGTCTTCGGCGGCGCGGCCAACCTGACTGATCCGATCCAGGCGGTGCTGATGATCGTGGAGTCGGAGGGCGAACGCGTGGCGCTGATGGTGGACGAGCTCTTGGGCCAGCAACAGGTGGTGATCAAGAACCTGAGTCAGAATTTCCGGAAGGTCGAGGGGATCGCCGGCGCCACGATCCTGGGAAACGGCCAGGTGGCGTTTATCGTGGACGTCCGCGGCCTCTTGACCGTGAGCAGAGAAGAGAACGCAGTGGCGGCGTAGGAACGGCAGTCAAGGGAGAGGGGACGTCAACGACGTCTCGCTTCTCGGCCCGTGAAGGCCGGGCCTGCGAGGCGCTAAGCAAGCTCGGAAAGGAGACAGCGATGGCGGGTACGGCGGAAGCGACGACGCAACAGACCACGTTGGATCAGCAGATGGGATTTTCCACGGACGGGAATCAATACCTCACCTTCACCCTCGGAGACGAGCACTACGGGGTGGAGATTCTCCGCGTCCAGGAGATCAAGGGGTACACGGCGGTCACCAGAATTCCCAACACGCCGGGGTACATCAAGGGCGTGTTGAACTTGCGAGGGACGATCGTGCCCATCATCGACCTGCGCACGAAGTTCAGCATGGAGCAGGTCGAGTACAGCAAGGTGACCGTGATCATCGTGCTCGAGGTCAAGGGGCGGACGATGGGGATCATCGTCGATGCCGTGTCGGACGTCTTGAACATCCCGGGCAAGGACGTCCAACCGCCGCCGGATTTCGGCCATACGGTAGATGTGAGCTTTCTGAGCGGGATCGGAAAGTCGGGTGACAAGCTCGTGGCGTTGCTCGACATCGATAAGGTCCTGTCGGTGGGCGAGATCGACCAGGCGACGGCTGTGGCGGCGTAAAGTGGGCAAACCGGTCAAGCCGTTCAAGGCGTTCAAATTGTTCAAGGAGGGGCGTTCATGGGTCTCAACGTCGAACTGTTAGAGCAGAGTTTCAAACTGGTGGCCCCGAAGGGGGACGCGCTCGTCGCTCGGTTTTACAAACGGTTGTTTGAACGGTACCCGGCGGTCAAGCCGATGTTTCAGGGGGTCTCTCCGAAGGAACAGCAGAAGAAATTGTTGGCATCCCTCGTCCTGGTGATGCAAAACCTTCGGCACCCGGATCGGTTGACGAAGGCGTTGCAGCAGCTCGGCGGGCGGCACGCGGGATACGGCGCCAAGCCCCCTCATTATGACGCCGTGGCGAAGACGCTCTTGGAAGTATTTGGAGAGTTTGCGGGAAGCGCCTGGACGCCGCCGGTCAAGAAAGCCTGGGCCGACGCGCTCGGCGCCGTGAAGACAATCATGCTCGAAGGGGCTCGACAACACACCACATCCGTCACCACCCGTGGAAACGGGAAGACGGCGCACACGACGGGAGGAAGAGGGATGGCACGGACGGCTGGAGCAAAGACGGGGAAGAAGAATGGCGGGAAGCAGCATTCGTCCGTCGCGCTAGAGGCGACGGCGTTGGAGGCTCTCTGCAAGAGCGCGCTGGATAACGCGAACACCAACGTCTTGATGTGCGACCGCGAGTTTACGGTCACGTATGCGAACAACACGTCGCTGAAAAAACTCCGCGAGTTGGAAGGAGAGGTTCGGAAGAGCATGCCCGGGTTTTCGGTTGACGCCATCTTGGGTTCCAAGATCGACGTGTTCCACAAGGTGCCTGATCGGCAGCGCCGCATCCTCGAGAACCCCGCGAACCTGCCGCACCGCGCCGACATCCAGATCGGCCCGCTGACCTTGAACCTCCTCGTCAGCGCGATCATGTCCGAAACCGGCGAGTACCTGGGCAACGTCGTCGAGTGGGAAGACGTGACGGCCAAGCGGAAGGTTGAGATTGAGATGGCTCGGTTGAAGACATCGCTCGACAACACGCGGACGAACGTGATGGTTTGCGACCGGTCGTACACCATCGTCTACATCAACAAGGCGTCCGAAAGTACGTTGCGGGGCATGGAACGTGATCTCCAAAAGCTGATCCCGACGTTTCGGGTGGATAAGATCGTGGGGGGCAGCATCGATATGTACCACCAGAATCCGGCCCACCAGCGGCGGCTTCTGGACGACCCCAAGAACCTACCCCATCATGCCGAGATCAAGCTCGGGCCGCTGACGCTGGATCTCAACGTCGCCGCCATCACGTCGGAGAGCGGCGAGTATCTCGGTAATGTCGTGGAGTGGGCGGACGTGACCGCGCAGAAGAAGGCGCAGAATGAGGTGGAACGGTTGATCGGCGCCGCGTCGGCGGGTCAACTGTCGGAACGAATCAACGCCGAGCAGTTCGAGGGGTTCTTCAAGACGCTGTCGACGGGCATCAACACGATGCTGGATGCCGTGGTCACGCCGCTCAATGAAACGCAGCAAGTGCTCGGGGCGCTCGCGAGCGGCGACCTCACGCAAACCATGTCGGGTGACTACCAGGGCGACTTCGACAGAATGAAGTCGAGCCTCAACACCGCGATTGCCAACCTGTCCGAGACCGTGACGGCGGTGCGCGAGTCGGTCGACTCGGTCGGCACCGGAGCGGCCCAGATCAGCCAAGGGAACGACGACCTGTCCCAGCGGACGTCCGAACAGGCCAGCGCGCTGGAGGAGACCTCCTCCTCGATGGAGGAAATGACCTCGACTGTGAAGCAGAACGCCGATAACGCCAAACAGGCCAACCAGTTGGCGATCGCCGCGCGCGAAGTCGCCGAAAAGGGCGGCAAGGTCACGGGCCAGGCGGTGTCCGCGATGGCCGAGATCAACACCAGCAGCAAGAAGATCGCCGACATCATCACCGTGATCGACGAGATCGCCTTCCAGACGAACCTGTTGGCCTTGAACGCCGCGGTGGAAGCCGCCCGCGCCGGCGAGCAGGGGCGCGGATTCGCGGTGGTCGCGGCGGAAGTGCGGAACCTGGCTCAGCGATCCGCGACGGCCGCCAAGGAGATCAAGGGGCTGATCAACGAATCGGTCCAGAAAGTGACCGGCGGGAGCGAGCTGGTGAACCAGTCGGGCAAGACGCTTGAGGAGATCGTGGGGTCGGTGAAGCGGGTGACCGACATTATCGCGGAAATTAGCGCGGCGTCGCAGGAGCAGTCCGCGGGGATCGATCAGGTGAATAAGGCCATCATGCAGATGGATCAGACGACGCAGCAGAACGCCGCGCTTGTGGAAGAGGCCGCGTCGGCCAGCCAGTCGATGGCCGGTCAGGCCAAGGAATTGATGCGACGGATGGAATACTTCAAGGTGGAGGGCACGGGGCACGCTCAGGCGAGCGCCGCGAAGACGGCGTCTGCGCGCGCTTCGGCCGGGAAACCGCAGGACGCAAAAGCCAAGCCCGCCCCACGGGCCGCGGCGCCGGCGGCCGCCAAGCCGAAGCCTGGCAACGGCCAGACGCATTCCGCCGAGCGGCCTCTGGCGGGAGTGGGTGCGGCAAAGCATGAGAGCGGCAACGGCCAGGGGAACACGCCGGACGGATTCGACGAGTTTTAACTGCGAATCGGAGGGCGGGTTGCGACGCACGTCTCCACCGCGTTTCGACCCGTCCTTCCGATCAGGAGATCGCCATGGACCTCAAGACGATGTTGTGGTACGGGGTGCTCGCGAGCATCACGGGGGCGTACCTGATCGCGCTGGCCGGGGTGCGGTCCGCAAAACGCCACGAAGTCGGTCCCCATTCGCGACTGATGATCGTCGCATGCACGATCGTGGGGTGTTGGCTCGTCGCGTACGTGACCAAGCAGGCGCTCTTCGGCCGCGAGTCGTTCGGCGGAACGCCGGAGCAGTACTGGCGGTGGTACGTCCCGCTGCTTTCCACGCACGTCGCCTTGGCCGTCACGACCATTGGACTCGGAGCCCACAACCTGTACACGGGACTGCGGCGTCTTCAGCACGGAAGCGTGGGAGCGATGGCGGCCGGCGTGGCTCGGCACCGCACAATCGGCCTGGTCCTGGTTGGGACCTTTACCGGAACCATGGTGACCGCGTACCTCGTGTACCTGATGTTGTTCACGTGGTTCCCAGCCTCCTGATTTCACCGGGATCTCGTCGGCCCGCGGGGATGCCGCACGTCCATGCTTGACCACGCAATCACCGAGAAAGAGTTCGGCCAATTCAGCGCGCTCGTCTATCGGGAGTGCGGAATCCTCCTGCCACCGACCAAGAAGACGCTGTTGGTCACCCGCTTGTCGAAGCGCCTCCAGGACCTGGGCATCCCCTCGTTTCAGGCCTATTACGATCTGATCGTGCAGGATCCCGGCGGATCCGAATTCACCCAGTTGCTGGACCTGATCTCGACCAACAAGACCGACTTTTTCCGCGAGCCCGGCCACTTCGAGTTCCTCAAGACCCGAATCCTTCCCGAGCTCCGACCGATCAAACGAGTTCGGATCTGGTCGTCGGCGTGCTCGTCCGGTGAAGAGCCGTACTCCATCGCGATGTCGGTGATGGAGGGAGTCGATTTCCCGTTGCAGTGGGACTGCAAGATTCTGGCGTCGGACATCTCGACGCGGGTGATCGAGAAGGCCGCATCCGGGATCTATGAGGCTGAACGGGTGCGGGATCTTCGCCCGGATACGCTCCGCAAACACTTTCTCAAAGGGAAGGGAGAAGGAGCCGGCCTGTTCAAGGTCAAGCCGCACCTGGCCGCGATGATCGTGTTCCGGCGCCTCAACCTCATGGCCGAACGGTACCCCATCAAGACTCCGCTCGACGTCATCTTCTGCCGGAACGTCATGATCTACTTCGATCGGGCGACCCAAGCGCAGCTCATGGCCAAGTTTCAGCGGCACTTAAAGCCGGGGGGCTATCTGTTTATCGGGCACTCGGAAAGCCTGCAGTGGATCGATCACAAGTTCCGCTACGTGGCGCCCACCATTTATCGAAACGAGGCGTAAGGACCGTGCTCGCGACCGCCCACGAAGGCTTTTCCCACATCCGGCGCATGCGCGACCCGAGGTTCCCCCATGAGATCGCCGTGATCATGCCCGGAGAGTACTTCGTCAGCCGCGAGCCGATGGTCGTGTACACCGTGCTGGGTTCGTGCATCTCGGCCTGCATTCGCGACCCGGTCGCGGGGATCGGGGGCATGAATCATTTCATGTTGCCGGCGCCCAAAGGCGGGCTGGGGGTCGACTCGTGGGGCGAGTCGGCCCGTTACGGCAGCTTTGCGATGGAGGTGCTCATCAACGAGTTGTTGAAGCTCGGCGCGCTCAAGAGCCGATTCGAGGTGAAGGTCTTCGGTGGCGGGAAGATCTACGAGGGCAGCGTCGACGTTGGGGCCAACAACGCCGCCTGGGTGATGAGGTTTTTGCAGCAAGAGGGACTCGATCCGGTGAAGGCCGATGTCGGCGACCTCTACCCGAGAAAGGTCTACTATTTCACCGAGTCCGGACGGGTCCTTCTCAAGAAGCTCGAACGCGTCACGAATCGCACGATCGCCGATCGCGAGCAGCAGTATCAGGAAACGTTGGCGACACGGAAGACCGAAGCAGACGTCACGCTGTTCTAGTGTCCGCCAAGGGAGCGTGAGATGGACAAGATTCGGGTGCTCATTGTCGACGACTCGGCCTTGATGCGGAAGGTCTTAACGGCCCTGCTGTCCCGCGACCGGGCGATCGAGGTCGTGGGCACCGCGCCCGATCCCTATATTGCCCGTGACAAGATCAAAACACTGAATCCCGACGTCCTGACGCTCGACGTGGAAATGCCGAGAATGGACGGTCTCACCTTTCTCGAGAAACTCATGGCTGCCCGGCCGATGCCCGTCCTCATGGTGAGTTCGCTGACCGAGGCAGGATGCGAGACCACCCTTCGCGCGCTCGAACTGGGCGCGGTCGACTTTTTCGCGAAGCCGAAGATCGACCTCCGTGAAGGCATCGAGGAGCAGGCCCAGATTCTCATCGACAAGGTCAAGGCGGCGGCGAGGGCCCGTGTACAGGGTCGTTCCCCGGGGAGGGGGACGGGCAGGACCAAACGGATGGCGCTCGGTTCGGCGGCCATGATCAAGACGACCGACACGATCATCGCGATCGGGGCGTCGACCGGGGGAACCGAGGCGATTCGGGAATTTCTTGAGGTGTTACCGCCCGATACCCCACCGATTATCATCACCCAACACATGCCCGAGAAATTTACGAAGGCGTTTGCCAACCGGCTCAACACCATCTGTCAGATCACCGTCAAAGAGGCCGAACAAGGCGACAGTCTCATCAAAGGACGGGCACTGATCGCCCCCGGCGGGTACCACATGGTCCTGGTTCGCGATGGGGCGCGGTATCACGTGACCGTCAACCAAGATCCGCCGGTGAACCGCCACCGTCCGTCGGTCGACGTGATGTTCCAGTCGGCGGCCGACTACGCCGGGGCGAACTGTATCGGGGTCATTCTGACCGGGATGGGCGCGGACGGCGCCTCCGGGATGGCCGCGATGAAACAGGCCGGCGCGTTCACCATCGCCCAAGACGAGGCGTCGTGCGTGGTCTTTGGGATGCCCAAGGAGGCCATCAAGGCCGGAGGTGTCGACAAGGTCCTCTCTCTGTCCGAGATCCCCGGGGCGGTCCTCGCGCGCGTCACGTCCACGTCGGGATAGTGTCTCAACGGATACGGCATGGATATCTTGACGATTCTCGGCGTCGTGGTCGGGCTCGGGGCCCTGCTTGGTGGGCAGGCCCTCGAAGGCGGCAACATCGGCTCGATCTTGCAGTTCACGGCGGCCCTCATCGTGCTGGGGGGAACGGTCGGAGCGGTGATGGTCCAATTTCCGCTGCCCAAGTTCATCGAGGCGTTGATGATGGGGCTGGAGACGATCAAAGCGCCCAAGGACAACGCCGCCGCGCTGATCACGATGCTCGTCGAGTACGCGAACCTGGTCAGGAAGCAGGGCATCCTGGCGCTCGAGTCGAAACTCAAGGAGGCTCCCGATCCGTTTCTCAAGAAGGGGTTGCAGTTGCTCCTCGACGGAAACGAGCCCAAAGCGATCCGCGAGATCCTGGAGGTCGAGTTGTCCTACACCGAAGAATATCGCGGGATGTCGATCAAGCTCTTCGAAAACCTGGGGGGCTACGCACCGACGTTCGGGATCATCGGCGCGGTGATGGGGCTGATCCACGTGATGGAGAACCTGGCGGATCCCAGCAAGCTGGGGGCTGGGATCGCCGTGGCCTTCGTCGCGACGATCTACGGCGTGCTGTCGGCTAATCTAATCTTCCTCCCGGTCGCGGGTAAGCTCAAATTCCGTGTTCGCATGGAAGCCGTGACCCGCGAGCTGATCATCGAAGGCGTGCTCTCGATCGCGTCGGGGGACAATCCCCGAATCATTCAAGAAAAACTTGAAGGTTTTTTGGATCGACACCAACGGAAAACGGTGAAACGGCGGTGAGAAAGAAAAAACACGAGGAGCACGAAAACGCCGAACGGTGGCTGATCTCGTACGCGGATTTCATCACGCTGTTGTTCGCATTCTTCGTGGTGATGTATGCCACCTCGTCGGTCAACCAGGGGAAGCTGCGCGCCGTGGCCGATGCCATCAATTCGGCGTTCAACCCATTTGTGACCCTGTCTTCTACGAACATACGATTGACGGAAGCACGAATCGGAACGGAGATGTTTGATATTGATATCAAGCGATACATCAAGATTCAGGAAACCGTGGAGGTCATGGACGCCGGCAAGAAAACAATCACCGTATCACGAGACCGGCGCGGATTGATCATTCGAGTTGCGGACACGTTGGTCTTCGAAACCGGCCGGGCCGAAATTCTCCCGCAGCATGGCCCGATGTTGGATAAAATTGCCGAGCTCCTCGCGGAGATCCCCAACCAGGTTCACGTCGAGGGACACACCGACAACGTTCCGATCCGGACGCCTCAATTCCCCTCGAATTGGGAGCTGTCCGCCAACCGGGCCGCCACGATCGTTCGGTATTTCGTCGAACAGCGGTCGCTCGACCCGCGCCGTTTCTCGGTCGGAGGAAACGGGGAATTTCGGCCCATTGCTTCGAACAACACCCCCGAGGGCCAGGCCAAGAACCGCCGGGTGGACATCGTCGTCTTGCAGACGCCCAAGCCCCTTCCGGCGGAAGGGGCCAGCGAAAACAGCGGGGAAGAGTCCCACGACCCCAGTGCCGTGCCATCTCCCGGGCCGGGCGCCACGGTCGATGATCCCCTCGTCCACGTCGTCAGTCCCTAGTACTGCCTCCCGCCCCCACGTCCGGCGATCGCGCGACCTGGTTCGAGTCATCCCTCTGCCCTTCGTGCCGTGGCATTGAAGTTGCTTTGACATCGGCACAGTCGCTTCGACGGTCAAGATGATCACGATGTAGGGGCGGTTCGCGAACCGCCCCTACGGGTCGAACGCCAGAGGAGGTTGTGATGGAGGGAGCGTACCCGATCCTGTCCGGAGCGTTGGCCCAGGAAAAACGCCTCGAGATCATCACGAACAACCTGGCGAACCTCAACACCACCGGCTTCAAGAAAGACCGGGCGGTGTTTGGAGTCGTGGCGCTCGGGCCGGCGGAGTCGCCGCCCGGAACGGGTGAGCCGCTCGGGCCGGCTCCCGTCTTCAGCACGCTCAGCCTGGTCACGACCGACTTCGCGCCCGGCGCCGTGCGCACGACCGGCGATCCTCTGGACATGTCCATCGACGGAGAGGGGTTCTTCGTCGTCGACACGCCGAGCGGTCCCCGGTACACCAGGGACGGGCACTTCACCCTTGATGTGGAGGGGCGGGTGGTGACCCCCGGGGGATTTCCGGTGCTGGGGACCGGAGGGCCGATCACGCTTCCGTTGGGGAAAGTCACCGTCGATTCCGATGGGCGCATCTCGGTGGACGGCGCCGAGATCGACACGCTGCGGGTCGTCCAATTGAACGATTCGACGCGCCTCCGCAAGGTCGGGGGCAATCTCTTCGACGGCGGCGGTCAACCGGAGGTCGCGGTCACCGGTCGAATCCGGCCGGGGGCGTTGGAGTCATCGAACGTGAATCCGGTCGAAGAGATGACGACCATGATCGAGGTCATGCGGCTCTACGAGGCGGCCCAGAAGGTGATTCAGACGACAGACTCCGTAGTGGGCAAGGCGGTCAACGAAGTCGGGCGAACGGCATAAGGGGGGACGGATCATGATGCGAGCGTTGACGATTGCCAGCACCGGAATGACCGCGCAGCAACTCCAGGTCGAGGTCATCGCCAACAACCTGGCGAATATGTCCACGGTGGGATTTAAGAAAAGTACCGGAGAGTTTCAAGATCTCTTTTACCAGACGTTCAAGGCGGCGGGAACCGTGACCGAGGGCGGCGCCCTGCCGGTGGGCATCCAGGTCGGGTCCGGGGTCAGGCCGGTGGCGGTGCACCGGCGCTTCGGCCAAGGCGAGGTGCAGCAGACGCAGAACCCGCTGGATCTGGCCGTCGAAGGCGAGGGGTTTTTCCAGGTCACGCTGCCGGACGGCTCGACGGGCTACACGCGATCGGGATCGCTGAAGATCGACGCCGAGGGAAAAGTGGTGACGCCGGACGGCTACGCCCTCGTGCCCAACATCACCATTCCGTCCGATGCCAAGACTATCACGATTTCGACCGGGGGCGATGTCTCGGTCGTACAGCCGGGCAATACGACGCCCACCCAACTGGGCGTCATCGAACTGGCTCGGTTTACCAATCCTGCCGGGTTGAACAGCATGGGCAAGAATCTCTACGAGACGTCCGCCGCGTCCGGAGAGCCCATCACGGCGGCTCCGGGTCAGACCGGCTTGGGCACCATTCTCCAGGGCGCGCTCGAGGGGTCCAACGTGAACATCGCCGAGGAGATGGTCAACATGATCATCGCCCAACGTGCGTACGAGGTCAACGCGAAGGCCATTCAGACCACGGACGAGATGTTGGGCATGGTGAACAACCTCAAACGGTGAGCGAGATGAGACGCGTAGCGGTCCTAACAACGATCTGCACGGCGTGTGTGTTCGGTCTGATCCTCCTTGGCCGGACCGCGCAAGCGGTTCAACCGAGGCCCGCCGCATCTGAGCAGGCTGCGGCGATCACGGCATACGTCGCGAGCCGCCTCGCGGTTGACAGTTCTGAGATTCACGTCAAGGTGCTGCGGCCGGCGATGGGGCGTGAGGCCGAGGTGGGCGCTGAGGTAATCGAGGTGAGGGAGGCGACGCCCGGCGTGTTGCTGGGACGGACCGCCTTTGTCCTGACGGTAGCCGCTGAAGGCCAGCCACCGACGCCGAGGGTGGTGATGGTCGATGTGGAGCGGTTGGCGCCCGTCGTGGTGGCCACCAAGCGTCTGAATCGATTTCAGGTGATCACCGGCGATGACCTCGATGTGCGTGCCACCGAACTTCGCGGGCCGCGAGAGTCGTACGTGGCCGCGCCGGAACCGGTGGTCGGGAAGCGGGCCGCTCGGTCGATCGGAAAAGACCGTCCGGTGACCGTCGACGCCGTGGAAGACGCACCGCTCATCAGACGAGGCGATCGGGTCACGCTGCGGCTACAAAGCGGGAGCCTCACCATCATCGGGGTCGGACGCGCGAAAGGCGATGGGTTGTTGGGTCGGCAAATCCCGGTCACGAATGTCGACTCCAACAAGGTCGTGTATGGTCGCGTCGTGGATGCGTCGACGGTCGCGGTGTGGGTCACCCCCTAGGAGCTTGTCCATGAATGGTCATCTGCGGCGTTGTCAGTCGGCCTTGCGTGCTCACGTACGACGCGTAGGGGTTCGACATGTCGAACCCCTACCAGGCGCGCAAGGCCTCCTTCCGCCTTGCATCTGGCCATCCCTGAACAGGCTCCACCACCCGCATACTCAGACAGACTCCTAAGGACCACTCGTGCTGAAATCCTTCACGTTGGGTTTGATCGTCGGTTTGATGTGGGGCATGCTCGGCGGCTGCGCCGCGTTCGAGAAATTGACGGCGCCTGCCGTGGTCGACCAAGCCAAGACCGTCCAACCGGAGATCGTCGACGAGCCCCCGACCGAAGGCTCGCTCTGGTCCGGCAATCGTTCTCGGACCTTTCTCTTTCAAGACCCCAAAGCCGGGCGCGTCGGGGATGTCGTGACCGTCCGGATCGTAGAAAATGCCCAGGGATCCAAAGGCGCCAAAACGGCCGCGGGGCGCACCTCCACGGTGAAAGCGGGCACCAACGCGTTGTTGGCGATCCCCGGCGTGACCACCGGGAAGCTGCAAGCCGATGCGAATTTCACGGATGCATTCGACGGATCAGGATCGACCAGCCGCAACGGCGCACTGACGGCGGACGTGACCGCCATGGTCACCGCCGTGTTGCCGAACGGCAACCTGGCGATCGAAGGCCGGCGCGAGGTGTTGATCAATGACGAAAAGGAGCGGATCTGGGTCAGCGGGGTGATCCGCCCCGAGGATATCGGCCCGAAAAATCGAATTCTTTCGACGGTGATCGCCGACGCAAAAATCGAGTACACCGGCGCTGGCGTCCTGAACGACACCCAGCGTCCGGGTTGGCTGGTTCGAATTCTCGATTGGGTCTGGCCGTTCTAAACGACAGGAGTTCAAATCGTTCAATGCGTTCAAATCGTTCAAAAGGACGAGGGCTGGCGATGGTGATCGCCACCGCGCTGACCATTCTGATGGGCCATCAGGCCGACGCCGCCAGAATCAAAGATTTGGCGACCATCGCCGGCGTGCGCGAGAACGCATTGATCGGGTACGGACTGATGATCGGCCTCAACGGAACCGGCGATAAGACCGGAACGTTGTTCACCGTCCAGAGTCTTTCCAGCATGCTCAATAAATTGGGGGTGGCGGTCGATGCGAACGCCGTGAAGGTGAAGAACGTCGCCGCGGTGGTGGTCACCGCGAAGCTTCCCCCGTTCGTGAAACCCGGAGGTCGGATCGACGTCGTGGTGTCGTCCCTGGGAGACGCCACGAGCTTGCAGGGGGGGACGCTCCTCCTGACACCTCTCGATGGAGCCGATCAACAGGTCTACGCGGTGGCCCAGGGGCCGGTCTCAATCGGCGGTTTCATCGGCGGGAAAGAGGGTGATTCCGTTCAAAAGAACCATCCGACCGTCGGACGGATTTCCGGGGGAGCCGTGGTGGAGCGCGCGGTCCCGGTCAACCTCGGCGATAAGGCGTCGCTCACACTCTTGCTTCGCCAACAAGATTTCACCACGGCGACCCGTATGGCATCGGCGATCAATACCCGAATCGGCAACGGCGACCTGGCGGCCGCCACGGATTCGGGCACGGTTCGATTGCAAGTGCCCGAGGCCTACCACGGTCGGATCGTCGAACTCGTGGCCGACATCGAGGGGCTGGATGTCTCGGTGGATCTTCCGGCGAAGGTGGTGGTCAACGAGCGGACGGGCACCATCGTGATGGGAGAGCACGTCCAGATCGCCGACGTCGCGGTGTCGCACGGGAATCTGACGATTCGAGTCAAGACGGAACTGCAGGTCTCACAACCATCTCCGTTGTCGGAGGGCGGTCAAACCGTCGTCACACCCCAGCGAGAAACCGACGTCACCGAAGACAAGGCCCAAGTCATCTTGCTGCCGGAAGGAACACGCCTCGGGGACGTCGTGCGCGGCCTGAACGCGATCGGCGTGACTCCCCGGGATCTGATCGCGATTCTTCAAGCCATGCGGGCGGCCGGAGCCCTTCAAGCCGAACTGGAGATTCTATGACGATCGACGCAGGTGTTTCCAAGGTGGTGGGAGCGGCCAACCGACCCCTCCCGGAGGGACGGGCGTCCCTCCAACAGGCCGCTCAATCATTCGAGGCCTACCTGATCCAGCTTCTCTTAAAAGAGATGCGTGACACGATCCCGGGTAGCGGAGTGGAGGGGAGTGGCCTAGGTGGCGGCATGTACCAATCGATCACCGATGAGGCGCTGGCCACTGCCATGTCGAAAACTGGAGGCATCGGTCTTGCCAAGATGTTGGTGGGGAAAGTCGCCGCCGAGAGCCGGTCCGATCCTCAAGTTTTGAAGGGGATCGACCGATAAGCAGATAAGTACCGATCTCTCGGAGTGCTTCCGAGTATTTGGGTGGGGGAACGACGATGAGAATTCCAGGACACGATCCGTATCGGCTGGGGGACACCTCTTTGCCGGGCGTCAAGGGCAAGCAGAAGGAGGCCCCGGCGCAACGGCCCGGCGGCGAGGGCGAGGCATCGCCCGACCGGATCGATCTCTCCGATCAGGCCAAAGACATTGGAGAACTCCGTCAAAGCGTGGCAGCCCTGCCCGACGTCCGGAGCGAGCGGGTGGCCGCGATTACGGCCAAGCTGGCCGACGGCACGTACACCGTTCGAAGCGCGCAGATCGCCGACAAACTGATCAGGGCCGCGTTGTTTGATCGACTCTTATAAATCATTCACCTCAGGGAAACGTACACCAATGCCTCGTCAACACGAATCCCCAAATGGGAGCTGTTCCATCGATACGCTCGACCACCACTGGGTCAATCTCCTGGACATCCTTGAAGAGTTGATCGGGGCGCACCAGCAACTCCTCCCGATTCTCCAAACCGAGAAACGGCTCATCGTCGAGCAGGATTTCAATGACCTGCTCCCGTGCCTGGCCGAAAAAGACGGGATGTTAGGACGGTTGCGGGACGTCGAGCGGCGACGACGCGAAGTCGTCGGGACACTGGGATCGTGGCTCGGCCAATCGCTCGACGCGTTGACTCTCACCCGCATCGCGACGCTCGCACCCGTGTCGTACGCCAGCCGATTTCGGTCATGCCAAGCCAGATTGGAGTCGCTGACCGCGAGTATGATAGAGATCAACCAGATCAACGGGATCTTGGTGGATCGCATTCTGATGCAGGTCACCAATCTTATCGGGCTGCTCAGGCATTTGGTGGTAGGCGCGCCGACGTACCAGGCTTCCGGCATGCTGCAGGATGGCTTGCCCGGTGGACGAACCCTCGGGACAGGTTAGGACGTGGCGAGCATCCTCGGCATTCTCAACATCGGTAAGTTGGCCCTCTTCGCGCAGCAACGCGCCATCTCGGTGACGTCGCAGAACATCGCCAATGTCAACACACCGGGGTACTCGAGGCAGGAGGCCGTCCTGGAGACCACGACTCCCGCCAACGATCAGCCGGGGCAGATCGGCACCGGGGTTCAGGTCGGGGAGATCCGGCGCCTGGTCAACCGCTTTGTCGACAACCAAGTGACGTCCGAGCAATCGAATCTGGGACGATTCGACATCGAACGGAGCATCCTGAGCCGGGTCGAATCCAATTTCAACGACGCGCAGGGAACCGGCATCCATCAAGCCTTGACGGACTTTTTCGCCGCGGTACAAGACCTCTCAAATAATCCGCAAGGCCGAGCGGAACGGGTCACGCTGTTGGCGCGCGCGGACACGCTCGCTCAGCGGGTGAAGGGAACCGACGCCCAGGTCCAACAAATCCTCAAAGACCTGAACAGCGAAATCGTGGGGACCGTCACCGACGTGAATGCCTTGGCGTCACAGATCGCCGATCTCAACAATGAGATCGGCCGTGCCGAGATGGCCGGCCAACATGCCAATGACCTCCGGGATACCCGCGGACGCCTCCTGAACGATCTCGCCCAGAAGATTGATATTCGAACCTTCGAGGACAACCTGGGCCAAACGACCGTGATGGTGGGAGGAGGGAAGCCCCTTGTCGAAGGCAACCACGCCTTTGCGCTAAGAGCCGTCGGCGATCCCGACAACTCGGGTTTTTCTCAGATTCGATACGATCCCGGAACCGGGACGACGTTCGACCTGACCTCATCGATCGGCGGGGGCCGCCTCAAAGGATTGATCAGCCTTCGGGACAATGTGATTCCGGGATACGTCAACCAACTCGACCAGTTGGCCGCCGGCGTCATCAACGAGGTCAACCAGCAGCACCGGGCTGGGTACGGTCTCGATGGATCAACGGCCAACAACTTCTTCAATCCGCTCGCCCCCACCTCCGAGGGACTCAGCACGAATACGGGGTCGGGTGTCGTCAGCGTAGCGGTGGCCACTCCCGCCAGCCTGACCTTCGATCCCTACCAACTCAGTTTTGCGGGAGGATCGTACACCCTCCAGAATCTGACGACCGGAACCACCGCGACCGGGATCTACAGCAACCCAACGACCGTCACCTTCGAGGGGTTGTCTGTCACCATCACGGGCGCCCCGGGCGCCGGGGACACGTTTGCCCTGAGCGCCCACAAAGGGTCGGCGGGATCGATGGCCGTCGCGCTGAGCGATCCCGACAAGATCGCGGCGGCCTCTTCGGCCGCCGGTGTCCCTGGCGATAACCGCAACGCGGTGCTCCTCGCCCAACTTCAAGACAAGGCGGTGACGGCGTTGGGCGGCGCCACCCTTCACGGATTTTACAGCGGATTTATCGGAGATGTGGGATCGGAGGCTCAGTCCGCGCAGAGAAGCGTGAAAGCCCAGGAGATCATCGGCGAACAGCTCGATCGGATGCGCGGCGAAACATCCGGTGTCTCGTTGGACGAGGAAATGACGAATTTGATCAAGTACCAGAGGGCCTTCGAGGCTTCGGCACGATTGATTACGGTGGCGGATGATTTGCTCAAGACGATTCTGAGCATGAAACAATAAGAAGAGTGCTGCAGGACGTTCAAGGACCGAGGGCCGTGCTTCTTTGAAGACGGTGTAACAATCGGAGCCGTTATGCGTGTGTCGGAACGGATGATCTTTGAATCCCTCGTTGGTCACATGCAACGCCAGTCCGCGTCCTTGCTCAGTCTTCAAGATCAGGTTGCAAGCGGAAAGGCGGTGAACAAGCCTTCCGACGATCCGATCAAGCAATCCCAGATCCTCAATTATGACACCACGTTGGCGACGGCCGATCAGTATTTGCGCAATATCGGCGACGCACAGTCATGGGTCTCAGTCAGCGAGTCGGTCTTGGCATCCGTTCAGAATCAATTGGTCCGGGCCCACGAGTTGGCGCTGCAACTGGTCAACGGCACCAACACGCCCGAAGACCGCGCAAACGGCGCCAAGGAGGTCAGGGAAATTTTCGACCACCTGGTGGCCGAGGCGAATACCGTCCACGATGGGCGGTACATTTTTGCCGGGTACGAAACCTCCACCCGCCCATTCGTGGACCAGGGTCGATACATCGGGACCGCGATCACCGTTCCGGTGACGATCGGGGCCGGCAACAACGGGTTGACGATCGCGGTGGACGGCGTGTCGACCACCGTGACGTTGACGAACGGCGCCTACGCAACCGGGGCCGCGCTCGCGACGATGGTTCAGAGCGTCGTGAATGCGGATGCCGCGCTTCAAGCGGCGGGCCGATCGGTCACGGTGACGTTCGACACCGACCATCTGGTGATCACGTCGGATGCGACCGGCGGGACGTCGGCCGTCAGTCCCACGGCGGGTAGTTCGCTGGGCAGCTTGGGACTGGCCACGGGAACCGGCCAACCCGCGGGCCAATACCTCGGTGATTCGGCCGAGATACACGTCATCACCGGCACTCAAACGACCCTCGTGAAAAATCTTCCGGGTGATCGGCTCTTTCAAGGCACCGGCGTACCCGGGGGCGTCAATATTCTCACCGCCGTCGGGGGGCTCCAGTCGGCGCTCGAGACCGATAACCTGACGGGGATGGAAACCGCGCTCACGGACCTGAGCACCGCGATGGAGCAGGTGAGCGGCGAGCGGGCCCTGCTTGGGGCGCGGCTCAATGGAATGGACGCCACCCAAGCGATGCTGGAGGATCTCAAGGTGGTCGCCGCCCAATTCCGATCCGAGAGCGGGGATGTCAATCTCGACCGCGCGGTGTCGGACCTCGTCTTTCAGCAGAACATTCTGCAGGCGACCCGCGAGATGGCCTCCAGAATGTTCGACTCGTCTCTCCTGAAGTTCCTCCGCTAGGACCTCAAGTTTTGGTTCGGCGAACCGATAAAGGGGGAGAAGGGGAAGGCGGGGCGCCTTCCGAGTTCCTAACCCCGGCAGCATCTGGCGCCAGAAGACTGGCCGTGCTGCCAATCTGAAAGAGGAGGCACCATGGCTTTAGTCGTCAATACCAATATCTACTCCCTCAATGCGCAGCGGAATTTGGCCAAAACA
Source organism: Nitrospirota bacterium (assembly GCA_016201825.1). GTDB lineage: Bacteria > Nitrospirota > Nitrospiria > 2-01-FULL-66-17 > 2-01-FULL-66-17 > 2-01-FULL-66-17. Next base: position 20,954 of record JACQCD010000094.1, read on the forward strand.
GGCATGGATCTGGGGACATCGCTTCAGCGGATTTCATCCGGTCTGCGCGTCAACAGCGCCAAGGACGACGCGGCCGGCCTCGGCATCGCGGACCGCATGACCACCCAGGTCCGCGGTCTCGGCGCGGCGATCCGCAACGCCAACGACGGCATCAGCGTCTCGCAGGTCGCCGAAGGGGCTCTCCAGGAGGTCAACAACTCGCTGCAGCGGATCCGCGAGCTGTCCGTGCAGTCGGCGAACGACACGAACTCGGCCGCGGACCGGGCCTCCCTCCAGGCCGAGGTATCTCAGCTCCAGGCGGAAATCACCCGGATCGCCGACCAGACCGAGTTCAACGGCAAAAAGGTCTTGGACGGCACCTTTGTCAACGCGAAATTTCAGATCGGTATCAGGGCGGATCAAACCATCAGCGTGTCGATCGCGAATACCAAGGCCAACGCCATCGGCAACTATTCGACCACGTCGGACAACGCGACGGCGGGCGCGGCCACGGTCGGGGGTATCGCCGTGGCGGCCACCGCGGCAGCCACCTCGCCGGTGAACAACGTGAATGCACAGACGTTGACGATCAGCGGATCGTCGGGCCAGACGACGGTGGCTGTCGGCGCCGGCGATAAGGCTTCCGCGATCGCGACGGCCATCAACGCGGTGGAGGGCACGACCAACGTGACGGCAACGGCCCGGACGACGGCGACCATGGGGAGCTTCAATACCACCGGCACGACCACGTTTGACCTCTTGGGCGACAACACGACGGCCGTGTCGATCAGCGCGAACATCACGGCGACCGGCACCCAGGCGGGTCTGCAGCCGTTGATCGACGCGATCAACGCTCAGAAAACCACGACCGGTATTTCGGCGGCCTACGGTACAGTGGCAGGCACCATCGCGCTGACCCATGACACCGGTGGGGACATCAAGATCCAGAACTTCACAAACGGCGTCGCCACCGTGGCGATCACCGGAGGAGTGGGCGCGGCCGTGACCCTGACGAGCGGCGGTGCGGCGGACAGCACCACGGTGGGTGGACTTGTGACTCTCAGTTCGTCCAAGTCGTTCACGGCGTCGTCGAGCGTGGCCCTCGGCGCGGGCAGCTTGTTCAATGTGGCGGCGGCTACGGCCCAGACCGGCACGCTCTCCGCCGTCGCTGATCTCACGATTGCGACCCAGACCGGCGCCAACAGTGCGCTGTCCGTGGTCGACGGCGCGTTGAAGCTCCTCAACTCGATCCGCGGCGACCTCGGGGCCGTTCAATCGCGTTTTGAGTCGACGATTGGCAACCTGTCGTCGGTCGAGGAGAACGTGACGTCGGCGCGGAGCCGGGTGCTGGATGCCGACTTTGCGCAGGAAACGGCGAACTTGACGAGGGCCCAGATTCTGCGGCAATCGGGTATCGCGATTCTGGCGCAGGCCAACGCGATTCCGCAGCAGGTTCTGGCCTTGCTCAAGGGGTAAGTCGAGGCAGGGCGATTCTGACGCGGCGCTAACGGGGTAGGGGCACGGCATGCCGTGCCCCTACGGCGCCGCCGGGAATCGCGTTGGAGGGTGACGTCATGAAGATTGTACCGATCCGGAGCTTTCCATCCGAAGCGCCCAAACCTCCGGATCCGGCGTTGGCCGATTCCGCCAAACGAGCCGGCCCCGCTGCGGGGGGTCCCGTCGATCAGAACGCGATCCGCTTTTCAGTGGATGCCGGCTCCGGGAAAAAGGTGATCACGATCGTGAATCAGAAATCCGGCGATGTGATTCGGCAGATTCCCCCGGAGGAGGTTGTGGCGCTTTCTAAGTTTTTGGGTTCGCTCCAGGGCAATTTTCTCAACCGGATCGGGTAGGCAAAGGCTCGTATGCCGATTTCCGCCAACGGGGTGGCTTCGGGGCTGGACGTCAACTCCATCGTCGGCAAACTGGTGGCGTTGGAGCGCCGACCGATTGAGAACTCCCAGGGAGAGCAGACCGCGTTCAAGGTCCGGTTGAGCGCGTTCGCCGGGCTCCGATCCACGCTGTCCTCGTTCAAAAGCGTGCTCGACTCGCTCAAGAGCCTGTCGACCTTTCTCTCCCAGAGCGCGACGTCAGGCAACGAGGCGATTGTGAAGGCGAGCGCGTCAGCCTCGGCGGTGGCCGGGACGTATCTGGTCGAGGTCAAGCAATTGGCCCAGGCGCAAAAGCTCTCGTCCTCGGGATACGCCACGTCCAACGCCACCGCCGTCGGCACGGGGCAATTGACCATCACCGTCGGCACCGGGAGTGCCGTCGCGGTCTCCATCAATTCGACCAATAACACGCTTGAGGGTATTCGCGACGCGATCAACGCCGCGAAAGCGGACGTTTCGGCCAGCATTCTCAACGACGGCACGAATTATCGGTTAGTCCTGACGGCGAAAAACACCGGCCAGGCCAATACCATCAAGGTCACGGCGGCCGATAACGACGGGAACAACACCGATACGCTCGGCTTGTCCAACCTGGCCTACGACACCGGCGCGATGAATTTGACGCAGACCCAGGCGGCGCAGAACGCGACGCTCAAGGTCGACGGGATCGATAATATTTCAAAAAGCAGCAACACGGTCACCGATGTGATTTCCGGCGTGACGTTGACCCTGGTCTCGGCGGCGGTGGGGACGACCGTCTCCATTAAGGTGAGCGACGACACCGCGACGGTGAAAAAGTCGATCGAGTCGTTTGTCGGCGAGTACAACAAAGCGATCCGCGAATTGAACAAGCTGCAATCCTATAACCCCGATACCAAAAGCGCCGGGACTCTGCTGGGCGATGCCACGGTGCGGTCGCTGGTCGAGAAACTCCAGTCCCTGGTCGGCCGTTCGGTGCCTGGCCTCTCCGGCTCGTCGTCCAGCCTGGCTGGCATCGGGGTCACCACCCAAAAGGACGGCACCCTGTCGATCAACGCCGTCAAGCTGGATACGGCGCTGGCAACCAGTACGACCGACGTCGGGAAGATTTTCGCCTTCGCGGGAACCGCAACCGATCCGCTGGTGACCGTGGATTCCACCACCGCCAAAACGAAACCGGGGACGTACGGTGTCGCGGTCACCCAGGCTGCCACACAGGCGACCCTCAGCGGATCACTGAGAATTCAGGCGAGCGGACTTGCGGCGGCCGAAACCGTGACACTGGCGATCGGCGCGGACTCGGTCGTCGTCAGCCTTGCCGCCGGAGACAAGATCGCCGATGTGGTGTCGAAGATCAACGCCGCCCTGCAGACCAAGGCGATGCGAATGACGGCCGTCAATGACAACGGCGCGCTCAAGCTCGTGAGCGTTGAGTACGGGTCCGCCCAGACCATCACCGCGGTATCCAGCCAAGCGGGGACCAATAACGGGGATGGAACCGGAACCCAGACCATGATCGGCACCACGCTTCTGTCCAATGCCGGCGTGGATGTCGCCGGATCGATCAATAATCACGTGGGGGCGGGGAAGGGGCAGGCCTTGACGGGGGCGGCCGGTTTTGACGAGGAGGGTGTCAATCTCGTGGTCGGTGGGACGTCGATCGGAGCACGGGGGACCGTGACCGTGTCGTTCGGCGTGGCCGACCGGCTCTCGTCGATCGTGTCCACGTACGTTGACACCGTAAAGGGACCTATCGCGGCCAAAGAGAAGGGGCTGCAGTCTTCCATCGATGAGATCGACAAGCGGATCGCGCGGCTCGAAGGGCGCGTCGCCTCGTTTGAAAAGCGAACCCGGGAGAAGTTCAACACCCTGGAGAGCATACTCGGCCGCCTGCAAGGCACCGGCAGTGCCTTGACGCAACAGCTCAATCAACTGGATAATCTCTCGACGTATTTATCGGGAAGAAGGGGATAGCATGTTGCCGTCTCAGGGTGCCCAGCGGTATCAGGAGGCCTCGGTCCAGTCGGCGAGCCCCGAGCGCTTGATCGGACTTCTCTACGCCGAAGCGCTCCGGTGCCTCGCCGAGGCCAGAGACGCCGTGTCGAGGGGAGACGAGAGCGCCAAACGGCGATGGATGAGAAAGTCGGTGGACGTCCTCGCGGAATTGCTGGGCTCGCTGAACATGCAGCACGGCCAAGGCGTTGCTGCCGGGCTGGCGACGCTGTACGAATACCTGGCGAAGCGACTGCTCCAAGCCCATTGTGACGAGAACACGGAACCCTTTGACGAAATCATCGGACTGTTGACGCCGATCAAAGACGCATGGGATCACATCTCTCACGCCTCCGGCGCGTTACCGGGGGCCGGGACATGACCGATCTCATCAGCGTGTTGACCAGCCTGGAAGACCGATACGAGGCGATCCTTCGTCTGACGCTCGACTCGTCCGAAGGAAGCGCCTTCCAGCCTCGTGATCTGGACGTGATGGAGCAGGCGCGCGAAGACCTGGTGCGCCAGGCCGGCGAACTCTCTCAGCGCCTCGATCCATCCGGTCTTTCCGAGGACGCGACCGCCGCCGTCGAGCAAGCGATCGCGAGACTCGTCGGGATCGTGCGCCGCGTTCTCTCGGCCGATGACCGACGGGCCGCACAACTTCGGGATGCCATTGCCGCAGCCGGGAACGCGATCCGCGAGTTCGATCGCGGGAAGCAGGCGGTTGGCCAGTATCAGCGGGCACGCATGCTGCTCGAAGAGCGGACGGCTGTATTGAGCGAACACCCCCCCTTTAGCGGCTGACGGCTCGGGGTTCTCACGACACGTGCAGGCGCGATATGCTCGAGACCATCCCTCGTCCCACGGACCCCGTCGGCCGTCCGGCTCCGGTTCACCCCCATCCCGATCGCCCGGCCTCGCGAACCCCGAGACGGCCTCGGCGGTCCGAACTTCCTCGAACGCCTCCGGAGGCTGAGCCATCGGAAGAAACGCCGAGCGAATCACCCGCGCGGTCGGGACACGTCGATCGGTATGCACGATGAGTCGAACCCAGACTGAGAGGAGGAGGCATGGACATCACGCTGAACGGCTCGTCGGTCGCGGATGCCGTTGCTGAAGGCGCCACGACGTTACAGGATGTGTTGAACGGTCTTTATGCGAGAACCGAGGCCTCCCGTCATGTCATCATGGAGATCGTGGTGAACGGACGGCTTCTGGACGGCGATGACGAGGCGCGGCTGTCTGCCATGACAGCCAACCACATCCATTCCATTGGGATCACGACCACGACATTTCATGCATTTCTCTCCGAGCAGAACGCGGGCCTCCTCGAGAAATTGGAGCGGCTCTCGGCAGAGGGCCGCAGAGCGACGGACTCCTTCCTGGACGGTCACGTTCGGGAAGCCGTTGAGCAGTTTCAGGGGATGGTGGAAGACGCCACGCTCGTGATTCAGGCCCTCGGAGTTGCCAACGGATCGTTCATCTATTGGGACTACATATCCGGGGTGCCGGACTCGTCTGACGTGGTGCCGGTTGATCCCAGGGTCGAGGTGTGCTGCGCCGTCCTGGGGAAAGCCGCCGACGCCATGGCGGCCCAAGACCGCGACCGATTATCGTCTCTGATGCGGGGAGAATGGTCCGCGCTGATCGAGGCGTGGACCCGCGAACTTCGGCAGCGAATGACCGCGGTTGAATCGTAACCATCACCGTGGCCCTCGAACCAGCCGAAACGCCCGTTCACATCCTCGTTGTGGATGACGAAGAGGCTTCGCGTGACGTCCTCGAGACGGTGTTGCGGAGGAAGGGGTACGAGGTGACGACGGCCAAGAACGGGGCCGAGGCGCTCAGCCGTCTGGATGCGAAACCGGTGGACTTGGTCTTGACCGATATCAGAATGCCGGGGATGAGTGGGATCGAGCTCATTCGAGCGATCAAGGAACGAGCGCCCGAAACCGTGGTCGTCCTCATCACCGGGTACGGGTCGCTCGATACGGCGATTCAAGCAATCCGAGCGGGCGCGTACGATTACCTGACGAAGCCGTTCCAGCTCGATGAGCTGTATGTCTTGGTGCACAACGCCGTGGAACGAATCCAGTTGACCCGGGAAAACCGGCGTCTGCTCCGTGAGATGGAGCGGTACTACCGGGACGCCAAGACCGGCGGTCAGGAGGGAACGGCGCCGGAAGACGGCGCCGCGTCCCTCGAACGGCTTCAGGCGCTCGAACGACACCTCCTTGGGATTTACACGCGACAGCCGGCCGGCGTACCGGAGAAGGCCGTCGGCCGCTCTAGCGTGACGGACGAATGCTGCCTCCCGGTATCCGATTATCGGGACGAGGAGGGCGAAGACCAGGCGGCTGACGCTAGTCAAGGGGGGGCGGACAGGCCCGAATCGTGGGATGACCGCCGGGAATACATCCGTGTCCCCGCGGACTGCCCGGTGACCTACCGGATCCTCGATCCTCGAGAACGGACCGAACGCAAGGCCGGCAGAGATTGGCTGTGGTCTTTGCCGATGAGTCCTTTGCCCGATCGGCACGAGACGGGATCCGGCCACGACGCGTCGGCAGACTCCGGCCTCATGGAGATGCTGCTGTGCCTGGATTGGAAGGTCAGCCTGCTCATCAAAACCCTGGTGTCCCAACGCCAACCGGAACAGTTCCCGCACTCGGGAATCATGAGCGAAGTGAGCGGGTCGGGTATGAAGCTGGTGACCTCGGAGGCGCCGGAGGCTGGTAGCCTGATCGAACTCGATATCATCCTGCCGGTGACTCCGTTCCACAACCTATTCCTGACGGGTGAGGTGATCCGGGAACGTCCGGTCAAGAATCCGGGCGACGAGAACCGGTTCGAGGTCGGTGTGGCGTTTCGCGATCTCAACGAGATCCAGCGCGATCACCTCGTCCGGTACGCCTTGAAACGCCAGATGCAGCTCCAGCGCGAGCGACGCGCGGCGTAGGCAGCCCACCCTTCCCTTGGCATCCCAGATCGTGTAAACTGGCGTCTCCCTGCGTTCTTCTTCCTCTGCGGGTGTTTCCTGGACCCTTGGTTTCGGCGTGCCCGTTCGGTGTGCCGCGGGCATTTACGTTGGGAGAAGACACAACCCGAAGGTTGAACGATGAACGGTCCAAGCAAGCAAGCAAGCAAGCAAGCAAGCAAGCAAGCAAGCAAGCAAGCATAGTCATCCAGGCGAAGCCATGAGCCATCTCTCACAGGCCAGTTTAGCCGGCATTCTGGAGATTGCGAATGACGCCGTGATTTCGATCGATGACCGACATCGGATCACGGTGTTCAACCAAGGAGCGGTGAAGATCTTCGGGTATCACGCGAATGAAGTGCTGGGTCAACCGCTCAATCTGCTGCTGCCCACGAGTGTGGCCGAGCGTCACACTCGGCACGTTGACGACTTCGGGCAGGCCGCGGACTGCTCGCGGCGCATGGGCAGTCGGAGCGAGATTATCGGACGCCGCAAGGACGGGACGGAGTTTCCCGCCGAGGCCTCGATTTCGAAGCTTGACCTCAACGGGCAAACGGTCATGACCGCCATTCTTCGCGACATCACGGAGCGCAAGCGAGCCGAGGAAAATCTGCGGCACCTCGCCTCGATCGTCGAGGCCTCCGACGACGCGATCATCGCGACAACCCCGGACCTCGTCATCGTGAGTTGGAATCCCGGGGCGGAGAAAATGTACGGCTATACGACCGAAGAGGTGTGGGGACGCCCGATCGGGTTCCTCGTCCCGCCGGAGTGTGAGCACGAGATTCCGGTCATCCGCGAAGCTGCCCAGCGGGGCGACTGCCTCAAGCAGTATGAGACCGTGCGGATGCGGAAGGATGGGAGGCGCGTCCACGTCTCGCTCTCCATTTCCTGCCACCGGGATGCGTCGGGCCGGATCACGGGCTTCTCCGGGATCGCGCGGGACATCACCGAACGCAAACGGGCGGAAGAGAGACTTCACGACCTGCGAATGGCTCTTGAAGCGGCGGTCGAGGGGATTGCGCGGGTCGACCGGCGGGGTCGGTATCTTTCGGTCAACGCGCCCTACGCCGCGATGGTCGGCTACTCGGTCGAGGAGTTGATCGCCATGGATTGTTCGCGGACCGCCCACCTCGAGGATCGCGAACGCCTGACGGAAGCCTACCGAAAGATGCGGAACGCCGGCAAGGTCGAGGTCGAGGCGCGGGCTGTCCGCAAGGACGGGTCCGTGATGCACAAGCAGGTCGTCATGATCAGGACCGACGAGCAGGGAGAATTTGCCGGCTATTACTGCTTCATCAAGGACATCACCGGCCGCAAGCAGGTGGAGGAACAGATCGCGGCGTCCCTGAGAGAGAAGGAGCTGCTGCTCAAAGAAATTCATCACCGGGTCAAGAACAACCTGCAGCTCATTTCCAGCCTGCTCAATCTCCAGGCCGCTCAGATTCACGACGAACGAGTGCTCGCCATGTTCAAGGAAAGCCAGAATCGCATTCGGGCCGTCGCCTTCGTCCACGAGAAGCTCTACCAATCCAGGGATCTGGCGAGGATCGATCTCGCCGAGTACATTCGGAGTTTGGCCAACCACTTGCTCGACTCCTACGACGTCGGTCCCGATGCCGTCGTGGTCGGCATTCATGTGGATGATGTTCCACTGGATCTCGATACCGCGATACCGTGTTGCCTGATCATCAACGAATTGGTATCGAACATGCTCAAACATGCGTTTGTCGGGGGCAGAACCGGGCGGGTCCGCGTCGACCTGGGACCGTGCGCGGGGAACAGGCATAGCTTGGTTGTCAGCGACAACGGCGTCGGGTTTCCAGCGACGATCGACTTTCGAACCACGACATCGCTGGGTCTTCAACTCGTCTGCGCGTTGGTCGAACAACTGGCGGGCACGATCGAGCTTGAGCGAAACGGCGGCACGACGTGGAAGATCACCTTTAAGGGATTAAAGGGAAACTGAAGGGCTCAATCGATGGCAAAAGCCAGTATTCTGGTGGTGGAAGATCAACTCATTGTATCAAAGGATATCCAAACCCGGTTGAAGGGGATGGGGTACGACGTGGCCGGCGCCGTCTCGTCCGGAGAAGAAGCGATCTCAAAAACGGCTGAGACGCGACCGGATCTGGTCCTCATGGACATCATTCTCAAAGGCGCGATCGACGGGATCCAGGCCGCCCAAGCAATCCGTGATCGGTTGGATATTCCTATCATCTATCTAACGGCGCATTCGGACGACACGACGTTGGAACGGGCCAACCTGACCGAGCCCCGCGGGTATGTCCTCAAACCGTTCGAAGATCGAGCGCTCCGCGCCACCATCGAACTGGCTCTGTACCAGCATCGGATCAGGAATCGCCCGCCCCACACCACGTAGGGGCACCCATGCCGTGCCCCTATCAGCTCAGATTGTCAGCCGGCGGTTGCTTCGGAGCAGATCGGTGAACGCTTCTGCGGGCAGGGGCCGACTGAAGAGGTATCCCTGGATGGCATCACATCCATGCGCCCGCAAAAAAGCCAACTGAGCCTCGGTCTCGACGCCCTCGGCCACCGTGTTCATGTTGAGGGTGTGCGCCATGGCGATGATCGCGGGTGCGATCGTCGTGTCATTCGTGCCCATCGTCAGGTCTTGAACGAACGACCGGTCGATCTTGATCGTGTGAAGGGGGAACCGTTTGAGGTAGCTGAGGGAGGAATAGCCGGTGCCGAAATCGTCGATCGAAAGGAGAATCCGCATCTCCGCCAATCGTCGCAGCGTGGCGACCGCGGCGTCCATGTCCTGCATGAGGAGGCTTTCGGTCAGTTCCAGGGTCAGACCGTCGGGGTCGAGACCCGACTTGAGCAACGCGTCTGTTACGGTGGCGACCACGTTACAGCGTTTGAATTGGTGTGGCGATAAGTTGACCGAGACGCGCAGGTTCGGGAACCCCGCGGTCCGCCACGCCTGAGCTTGGGTGCACGCGGTCAGGAGGATCCACTCTCCCATGGCGACGATCAAGCCGGTTTCTTCGGCCAGCGGAATGAACTGGGCGGGAGAAATGTGTCCCCCGTCCGTGTCCTTCAGCCGGACGAGGGCTTCGGCGCCGGTCACGGTTCCGGTCGACACGTCGACGATCGGTTGGTAGTGGAGCAGGAGCTGGCCGTGTTCGATTGCACGGCGGAGACGCGCTTCCATCGCGAGGCGCTCGCCGGCCTTGGCGTTCAGTTCGGGGGAATACAGCCGGCAGGTATTTCGCCCCTGCTCTTTCGCTCGGTACATCGCGGCGTCCGCGTTCTTGAGCAGCGTCGCGGTATCGTGTCCGTCGGTTGGGGATGAACTGACGCCGATGCTGGCGGTCACGAACAGCTCAAGGTCGTTGATGACGAACGGTTGTTTCAACGCCGCGAACAGTTTTTCAGTGACCAGCGACAGGTCCTCGATCTTGCGCAACTCCGGGAGCAGGACCGTGAACTCATCTCCTCCCAACCGCGCCACGGTATCGCCGTCGTGGACGGAGGCGGCTAGACGTTCCGCCACCGCGCGCAGCAACCGGTCGCCGACGTCGTGTCCCAACCCGTCGTTGATGAGCTTGAACCGGTCCAGGTCGATGAACAGCACGGCGATGGGTGTTCCCCTCCAGCGAGCGCGAGCCAGCACTTGGCTCAGCCGATCGCAGAACAGGGTGCGGTTGGGCAGCCCGGTCAAGGGGTCGTAGTAGGCCATGTGGCGGAAGCGCTGCTCGGATTCTTGCGCATAATCCTTCAGCGCCGCGATCGCCTGCCGGTCGGCCTCAATGTATGTGTCGAGGGCCAGGCTGATATCGAGGAAGACGATCTTGATGAGGGCTGAGAGGGTCTCGATCGTGTGTCGGCTATCGTGGCCGGTCTCGATGATCGTCGGGAGGAGGCCGGTGAGGTATTGGCTGTACGCTCCGAGGTACCACTTCGGTTCCAACCCGATCCGATGGTGGGACACTCCCACCTGGATCCGATTCCTCACATAGGCCTGGTCGTACGTACCGGATACCAGACGTTCAAAGTACTCGGTGTGGAGGCGTTTCAGGCGTGCGACCGTGGCGTCGTCGGCGAGATGCGGTCGCGTTGCCTCGAAGGCGAGCAGACGATCGTAAAACGCGTCGATGAACCGTGTGAACGCACCGCGGAGCCGCGCGCCCAACTCCCGGAGGCGCGCGGCGTCGGGATCACCGAACTCCAGGAAGGCCTTGCGCTGATCGATATCGCGTTGATCGATGCCGGAGCCTGGGTTGACCGGATGAATGGTTCTGCCGCGCGTTTCCATGTCCTCCTTCGGGAGGCCGGAGTCTGGGGTCTGACTGGCAAGCCTCCGTGAGGCCGGGGGCATTTCCCCCTGCTTAGGCATCGACATACTTATCGGTTGTACGTATCGTGGACTTGAGCGCCCCGGGGGGGAGGGATGGTGGGGCACCTGATAGAGACGTTGTGATTATTTTCGGACCGTCTCGATCAGACCGATTGAGGTGGGGGCGCGGCGGAGAGCCGATCGAGGACCGCCGATTTGATCTCCCGGGCGGCGTGAACCGTCGCGTCGTCGTGTTCCGGGTGCTGGGACACCTTTGCAATGAGCGTATCGAGGAAGGACTCGATCAGATTGAAGAGGCCGGCTGCGACGAGACGAGTCTGTCGGATCGCTCCGACGATCCGGTTCGCGGCATGAGACACGGGGTCGATCGCGCCCCCGCCCGCAGGCGGGACCGGTGTGCCGGTGCTGGACGCCGGCGCGGCGCCAGCGGGATGCAGACTTCCCGCTGGCGCCGGAGGAGTCGCAGCGCTCTCCGCGACGCGTTGGTAAACGGCAATGTGCTGGGCAAAGCGAACCCGTGCTGTCAGCGAGGTCACCGCGACGCCGTCACTCGCTGCGGGAGGCGTGGCTGGCGATGCCGTATCGGCCGGTGGGCCTGCCGTGGTGGTCGGGGTGGCGGCTGGCGGCGCCGAGACCGCTTGGCCGCTCGGCCCGACGCCGGTGACCGCCGTGAGCTTTGCCGAGTATTTGAACGAGGCCTTGACGGCCGAGAGCGATCCCAGATCGGCAAACGGCAGCCCGGTGGCGGCGGCGTTGTTGGGACCGCCGGTCAGCGCGTTTTCAAAAGCTGTTTGGATCTCCCCGAACAGTCGCTCGATGTCGGCGAGTTCTTCCTTGTTCAAGTCACCGCGGACCGAGATGGACAGTTGTTGCCGGAACGACGCGGCGAGAGTCGTGGCGCCGGCATCGGGTCCGCCCACCGGCCTTCCCTGGCTGTCGTACCCCATGTACGCGGTTCGAAGCGATGCCTTGCCGGAAATCGTGACCAGATCCCCTTCGTTCGTCAGAACGGTGATCTCGGTGCGGGCCTTGGCCTTGAAGTCGACGCGTGTCGGCCCGGTGACCGCGGCCTGCCCGCTGCCTGTCGCAAGGGTGGAGAGGGCCGCGGCGCTGTTCGTCGGATCGGTCATGGCTACGGTGGTCACGGTGTGTCCCTCCCTAATTGGCCGACCTGGACGTCTCTCCCAGTTTCACGTATCGGTCGTGGGATGAAAAACTTGACCCCGGCTGCCGGAGCGACGATGAGGTTTTTCAAGCCTCGGGAGATCACTCCGGGGGGAGAGAACGGATGAACGGGAACCCACCCGTCTGAAGCAAAAGAGGCGGTGTGAGGAGAAACGTCCATTCAAACCACCAGGTGTGCCAATTCAAAACTGTCTCAACAGAGGGGTTCACCCCAGTGGACTGTGTCAAAACTGTGCCAAAACTATTCGACGAGGAGGGGAACCAAGTGGCAAAACGCGGCGAGTTCTAGGTCCCTATTGAGGTTTGCGTAAGTAATAGAACGGTGGTACTATGAGGCATGCGCCCCCTCGGATCAGCCGCGAGCTTGGAAAAGCGTCGTCGTCGTGCCGTGGAGTTGTCGAAGGCCGGGGAAGGCATTCGGGCGATCGCCCGAC
>JACQCD010000087.1 GCA_016201825.1 Nitrospirota bacterium
GCTCGGCTCCCGGATCGGACGACCTCGCCCCCCCAACGACCCCAGCTCCTCGGCGTAACGGTGCTCACCAGCCTCAGCCAGGCCGATCTCCACGCGGCCGGGTGGTACGCGCCCGATCTGACGGTCGAGAAGCTGGCCCTGCTTCGCGCCGAAACTGCTTTCCACGCCGGCTGCGCGGGCGTCGTGTGCTCGGGGAAGGAGGCTCGCGAGATCAAAGCGCGCTTCGGCCCAGAATTCCTCGTCGTCACCCCCGGCATCCGCCCCGCTTGGGCGCCGGTCGCCAAAGACGATCAACAGCGCGCCACCACGCCCGCCGAGGCCATCGCGCAAGGCGCCGACTACCTCGTGGTCGGCCGCCCCATCCGCACCGCTCCCGACCCCGTCAAAGCCGCCGAGCGGGTGATCGAGGAGATCGCGGCCGCGCTTCTCGCCACCAACGCATAGCCCCTCAGAAAATCCCCCCTCACCCCCTTTGACATTGAACCCAGCCCACCGGTCAGCGCTTCTTGAAGTTCCTCAAGGAGCCACGATCTCGGCGGCAACACGGACGAAGAAGAAAGAGTGAGTATTTTAAACAATTAGTTTACAATACTCATCCATGCGCTACCTCCGTCGCGAACTCGAATCGCGCGTCGCGACAGCGGCGCGTCAGTTCCCCGCCGTGGTGCTGACGGGGCCACGCCGAGCCGGCAAGACCTTTCTCCTGCGGCATCTTCTGCCCAAGGCCAGCTATCACCTGTTCGAGGATCCGGATCTCGTGGCGCGGTTCCGGCACGACCCGCAAGGTTTTCTCGATGGGGTACGCCTGCCGGCCATCTTGGACGAAATTCAACACGTACCCGAGGTCTTCAATTTCATCCGCAGCCGCATCGATCGCACGCCCCGCCGGATGGGACAGTGGTTTCTGACCGGCTCGCAGGAGACCGGCTTGATGCGCCGCGTCACCGAGTCCATGGCCGGCCGCGCGGCGGTGCTCCAACTGCACCCGATGTCGGTGCGTGAGACGCCCAAGGTCAGCCTGCTGCGCGGGGGCTATCCCGAAGTGTTGGCCCGCCCCCGTGCAGCTTCGCTCTGGTTCAGCTCGTACCTTCAGACCTACCTGGAGCGCGATGTCCGCTCCATCAGTGCGGTCCATGATCTCGCCATGTTCCGCCGCTTCCTCGCCCTACTGGCCAGTCGACATGGCCAGGTCCTCAACAAATCCGATCTGGCTGCCGCCCTGGGCATGAGCGTGCCGGGCATCGGACGCTGGCTCGACATCCTGGAAGCGACCTTACAGGTATTGATCGTGCCGCCATTTTTCGAGAACCTGGGCAAGCGATTGATCAAGTCCCCGAAGATCTATATTGCCGACTCAGGACTGGCGTGCCACCTGCTGGGCATTGAAACAGACGCCGAACTGAGGAAGTCCCCGTTTGTCGGCTCGTTGTTCGAGGGCTTTGTTGCGGCGGAGATCGCGAAGGCCCAGGTCAACGCCGGCCGGCGGCGAGAGATCTATTTCTTTCGCGACCAGCAGGGGTTGGAGGTGGATTTCGTCGTGCCCCGGCGAGGTGGCGGGGTCCGTCTGATCGAAGTCAAAGCCTCATCCACGGTGATGCCGGGCATGGCCGGCCCCATGCAACGGCTGGCGGCGGCCTGGCGGAAGCGAGCCGGAGGCCGCGGGACCGTCGACATGGTGGTGGTGCACTGGCCCACGCGGGCGGGGACGACATCCACCGCGCTGGCGCCCGGCGTCAGAGCGCTCCCCTGGCAGCAGTTCGTCACCGACCCACTGGCGTGAGTGCGTGTGCCGGCCCTCCCCCATCCGATCACTCAACGCAAACCAAGCCCCCAAGCGTGCGCTGCCGACACAAAGCCATTAAGGCCGCAACATCCCCCCGGAAGTCCCTCATTTGACAATTGAACTCGGTCCACCGTTCCGTGGTATAGTACGGCATGCTCCCGCCGTTTCTGAAATCCTATCTGTGGGATATCGACCCCGACACGTTGGACCTGTCGGTCCACGCCACGTTCCTCATCACGCGCATCCTCGATGCCGGAGACGAAGAAGCCGTGCGCTGGCTCTTCGCGACGTTCCCGCGAGACACCATCAAAAACGTGGTCAGGGGGTCCCGCCACCTGTCCAAGCGGAGCGCGGTCTTCTGGTCGCACATCCTGGACCTGCCGCCCGACGACATCCTATGTTTATCGAAGTCCTTCCAAAAGACCTCCCGCGCCATCTGGACGCGCTGAGCCGCTCGGGGCTCCTGCGTCCGTTTTACCTGGCCGGAGGCACCGGAGCGGCCCTGCAACTGGGCCATCGACTCTCCGTTGACCTCGACTTCTTTTCGTCCGCGACGTTCGACCCGCAGAGGCTCGCATCCGACGTGGCCGGACACGGTCGGTTCGCCGGGGTCGAAATCTCTCCCGGAACGGTCCATGGGATCTTTGAAGGCGTTCGACTCGGGTTCCTCCACTACCCCTACCCCCTCCTTGATCAGCCGATCCACGATCTCGGCATCGACATCGCCGGCCTGCGGGACATCGCCTGCATGAAAATCGAGGCGGTGGCCGGGCGCGGCAGCCGGCGGGACTTCATCGATCTCTACCTCCTCTGTCAGCGAGTGAACCCGCTGCTCCAGCTTCTCCACGATTTCGAGGAGAAATACCGCGGTATCGAGTACAACAAGGTTCACATCCTGAAAAGCCTGTGCTACTTCGAGGAGGCCGAACGCGAGCCCCTTCCCAAGCTGCTTATCGCGCTGGCCTGGGAAGACGTGAAACGGTTCTTTCTCGCCGAATCACGACGCATCGCCGACCAGTGGTTCTAGTCCTGCACGGAGCCGCCCCACGCCCACGCCGTGACGCGGGAGCCCTCATCTTGATTTGGTCATCCCCGTTCGCCATAATGGAAACAGGGAGGAGTGTCCTATGAGACTCGGAAGAATTACCATCGAGCCCGAGAAAATGGGCGGGGTGCCGTGCATCCGCGGTCTACGAATTCCCGTTGCGACCGTGGTCGGACTGGTCGCCAGTGGAATGTCCGAAACAGACATTCTGCGTGATTACCCGGATCTGGAGAAGGAGGATATTCGGGAGGCGCTGCTGTTTGCCGCTGAAGCCGTTCGCGAGCGGCAAATCCCGCTGGTCAACGCCTCCTGAAATTCCTGACCGGATCAGACGCCTCCCGATCGTTCAAGAAACCCAACCGTAAGAACGGTTCGCAAGACGAACGTGCATTGCTCGCTTACCCCGCAGCTTGCTACGGGGTAAGCGAGCAAAATGGAGATAGTGCTTCTTTGCGTCCCTTCACTTCGAAGATTCCCTGCAGCTTGCTGCGGGGAGCTTCAATCACCCTCGCAAGAGCGCCCTCACTCCCTTGCTCACGGGGTCACGACGCATCGGCGGCCGCTGTCTGCAACCGCAGCCCTTGCCCGCCGAGCGCGACCGCCGACCGCTCGCGCAGCGATGTGACACGCCGGCTGATCGCGCCGATCTCCTGCTCGCTGGCCGTTGCGACCACTCCGGCGCCGCCCAGGCCCTCACGGCGAACGATCGTGACGCCGTCCTCGCGCTCTTCCACCCTGAGAACCTCTCGCACGCCCGACGGAATGATCCGCCGCTCCGCCGTGACCTGACCGGTTTCCGAGTCGTTGCGAAGCGTGACCGCGTCAACCGCGCGACCATCGCGGGAACGATCGAGTCGGATCAGCACGTCGCCATCGTCCGCCCGCGAGATCGTCTGGACGACCGTTTCACCATTGATCTCCGTAATCTTGATCACGACCGGGTTTTTGCCCGTCCAGAATTCGATCACGTTCAACACAGCCCAATCCACGAGCCCCGCGATTCCGTATACCGGCACAATCACCATCACATCAAACACCAGGCTTCGGACGAACTTGTCCTCGACCTGTTTGTTGAACTGGTAGAGTCCGCGCACGAGCGTGAACTTGCCAAAGCAGCCGGCGAGTAGCACGCTGGCCAAGGTCAGTACGGCAACCGCTATAGACAAGCCTCTCTTCATGGACGCCTCCTTGGTGGACGTGGATTGTTGCGATGGTCACAGCGGGTGGCAGACGAGATTGCGGCCGGCCTGGCGCTCGTTCAATGAACGGCAATACCGTTCCATGGTATAGTACGTCGCGCTGCCATCGGCTCTGGAATCTCCCCTCTGGGATATCAACCCCGACGCTCTCGACCTGTTGAGGGTTCCAGGAGCGTCGGCAAGATACTGGTCGAGAAAAGCCACCAGCCGTGGACGGTAGATTTCACCGTAGCGGCCGAGCGCGCTGGTATGCCCCGCGTTCGGAATCGTCCAGAGGGTTTTGGGCTCAAGGGCGGCCGCGTAGAGCACCTGGGCGTGATGATACGGCACAACCGGATCGGCCGTGCCGTGGATGATCAACACTGGGACGGGAGCGATCTTCGCGATGTCATCTCGTGGACGGTAACGGTCCGACACGAGGAAAGACAGCGGCCACTGAAACGGCCAGGTGAGAAAATTATCGGCCAATTTGTCCCTGGTAATCGCGCGATAGCTCGAAAATCCGCTGTCCAGAACGACAACTCGGAGACCGGCGCGCTCTTGCCCCGCCGCAAGATGAACCGCGATCGCCGCACCGAGACTCTGGCCAAAGAAGATGAGTCGATCGTGATCGACGTCGGGACGCCCGCGCACCCAGCGAACGGCCGCGACCGCGTCTTCTTGAATGCCGTCCTTGTTAGGCTCGCCGTCGGATTGTCCGTAGCCGCGATAGTCGAAGACGAAAACATTAAACCCCTCGCGGGCCAACCAGGCGGCCGCTTGGAAATGTGTCGAGATATTCTCGGCGTTGCCGTGGAAATGGATCACGGTGGCCTTGGCCCCGTTCGGGCCGCCTTCCGGCGCGAAGAACCATCCGTGGAGCCGCGTGCCGTCGAGGCTGTTGAAGAACACATCTTTGAAGGGAAGCCCGATCGATACGGGATCGACAACGCTACTCCTGGACGGATAATAGAACAGACCATCGCAGCCCGCCAAGAGGCCCGCAAGGGTCGCGACGCTTAATAAAACACCGGCCATCATTCGCTCATCTCTCATGACCTCGGGACATCGGTGGGCCATCTTAGTCCAATGCCGCCTATGCCGCAACGTCCCCAGCGGCCCCCGAGCGAGGCACGCTTAGAAGTGACGGTACACGGCGAGTACCGCCTCGTGATAGTGGCCGTTTCGTTCCAAAGTCAGGTGCAGGTCGTGGGCGCCAAACACGGTAAACACCTGATCCAGGCGAAGCCGAGTGCGCGAGTAATTCTCCCCCAGCAGATAACGAAGATGGGTACCTTCAAGGTGGACGCGCCACCACGACGCGGCCTGGAGTAACAGGCCGGCCGTCGCCCCTCCACCAAGTCGGTAGCGGTTCTGGAAGACGCCACCGACGCCCAGGTCAGCCTCACCCAGCGCGTACCAGGTCTCGCGCTTCCACATCGCGGTCGACACCGCGACGCCACGGCCGGTATTCAGCCCCGCGTAGAGACATTCCTCTTCGACACAATCCAACTCTTTGGCGAGATCCAATCCGAACCCGACCTTCCAAGAGGCCCGCCGGATCCACCGGTCCCACGGTGAGAGAGACACGATATCGACGATTGCCAGGCGCTCCAGAAAAAGTTTGTTCCGGCTGTCGTCGTATCGGAGACGGAGGTGGCCCATCTCCAGCTGGCTGTCGGGGATGTAGCCGGTGTCATCCTCTGCTGAATCGTGCAAGGCGGCGCGAAAGGAAATTTCCTCAAAGCGAGAGTCCTTCGTGAATCCAGCGCCCAAACCGATACGACCCGAGAGATGACCGGTCTCCGGCGGCGTGCCGGCCAGTGCTCTGGCAGACGATGGGGAGGCGCTTAATCGGCTTCGCGCCAACAAGATCCGTCGCTCGCGCAGCTTGACGTCCGGAGGCTGATCGAGACGAAACCCTTCTCGGTATCTGAAGTAGTCATATGCCGAATCAACGATTACGGCATGCCGCTCCACAGGAAACTGGTTTAAGTGGTCAAAAGATTCGTCGTCCGCGCGCTTGGCGATTGCCTCAGCCGCCGGTATCTCATCGCGAGTCAGGCGTGCACGGCGATCGAGCATTTGGCTCACATGGGACGGGCGATAGCGGATCGCCGAGACGAGCCCGGTACGACTGAGCAGAATCCGGATCGTATCAACGGGGATAACCCACGGCCCAGCCGCATCACTGAGATGAAGAGAAGGGTCGGCTACATCGAGGAAAGGCAAGAGTTGGTAAGAACAGTTTTCGGTCAGAAAGTAATAATCGAAATATGTCGTTCCCATTTCCCACAGATGTCGGATCAAGCGATCAACCTGCTCCTGGTTGAGCCCCAGGTCGTATTCCCAGAGATCCCGGCTTTCGAAGTTGTTATATTCTTGAACTTTGACGTAGAATGGGGCGGTCGAAAATCGCCCCGCGTAGCCCCCCGTCAAACCGAGAATTGCAAACAGAAGACCGTTCTGCGTGTTGGTTGCCGCCGCGAAATTAACGGTATAGTCCAACAACCGGTCTCCTCCTTGGCGTCCTCCGTGATTGAGTCTCAAGAAGGTGTGACCATACATTGACGCTGGGTTGTCAAGGTACGCCGCCGCGAAGATCATGGTCACCGATTCGGAGTCGAGTCGAGACCGCCACGTGTCAAATCGCTCGCACGGTTGTTCTGGAAGGAGTGAGGCCTCAAAGGCGAGTTGTTTCTTCAACCAGGCATAGCGCGCAGGAAATCGACATTGGGGGTGCTGCACGTCTGGGTTTTCCGGAACCGGTTCGAAAAATGAGGCCAGCGTCGCGTCGAGTTCGGCTCGGGGAGCACGCTTGCCTTGTTGTGAGAGAAAGAAGCCAGGTCCATCGGCCTCGCTGATATATCCACCGAACCGACTTTGCCGATAATGGAGTAGCAGATGCCAATATCGATCGTCTGCGAGTCGCTGCGCGTGGGCTGCCTCGATCAGGTGAGCCAGAGCAGAGTTCTCGGCTGCATGTAACGGCGAGTGATCGAAGACAATCAAGAACGCCGTCAATATAAGAAGGCTAAGATAACCACCGCCCGATATTTCCCAACTATTTACTCGTTTCACACCATGCTCATCATCCCGGCGACCGCTAAGAAACTAGGAGCATCAAGGTTACGGCCATGCTGCAAATATTACGGGCTGAGCCCCGAATTGGAGCCCAGCCCGTGTACATAACAGCAAGTTAATGCGAAAGGAACTTTAGCCTAAAAGGTCCGGTCGGGTGGCCAGTTCGGACATCAGGTGCTCAAGCATTTGAGCCGAGGTAGTATCTGCGGAGGGAAACAACACCTCGTATTTCTCCCGGAAGAACTGGAGCAGCGCGGGCCGAGAGGTCTCAGTTGCCCCTAAAAGCGAGGCAAATGCCCCCACGTATTCACCGTCTCCCTGTGCCATCTCTTGGGCCAGATTCGTGAAGTTCACTTCGGCGTACACACCCAACGCCTGGTTCGACGCAATCGTACCGTCTTCGGTACAGCCAGAAGTCCCCGACGTAATACCGAACAGTCCGTTCGCGGCCGTCCCATTAGTCGTCACGGCCAGGATCTGCAACCCCCTGTTCGATGGATAATCCTTTCCAAACAACATATACCCGAGTCCACAGCCGGACATCGTCAGCTTGTTCCCTCCGGCTGTCTTGCCCGCAGCCTGTACAACCGACGCAGACGACGCCATCACAAGCACCGCGCCAAACACCACCCCTGCCATTCCCGCTGATCTCCGCATACTCCCTCCTTGGTTACTTGGTTAGCTCAAGTGCCTGCATTAGTGAATGCGCTCTTCTCTCAGCCTCCATTGTTACTCGGCGACCATACCGGGAGAGGCATTTCCATAAACTCCAAAAGCCCCGACATGCCCGGCGTCATAATCGTCGACGGCAACTACGCGTCCATCCTGGAGCTCAAACTGAACATCTTTCCCCCGAACTGAGCCAAACGAAATGTAGATGATATTGACCTGGAATCCCTTGTAGCGGCGATAGACCCAGTAGGTCCGCTCCTCCGTGTTATATGTCAGATCCGGAACACCGTATCGTTCAACAACCTGAAGAGCGGTTAAATTTTCTGGAACAATCGAGGCTCCCTTTGCCATACCTGGAACACCAACATTAGTAAATGCGCAAGCTGTCATTACGACCAATACAACGGCCCCATATCCTACTGCCCGCATTTCCCCCCAGCGGCCCACGGCACGTACTCCCCTTGCTAGCCTCTCATTCACTGCGCGACCGCACCCTGAGCAGAGAAAATACCGAACGAGCTTCCGGCCGGCAACCATCGTGCCGACTGAAAGGTCCCATCCACCAGCCTGATCTCATACTCATTGACTTCCGTCCGCCCGTACAAGAGCACGAAGAATCCTTTTTTGGCACGATAGACCAGGTATTCGGTGTTGTCGATCTTCACGTATTTGTCAGGTGGACCCAACGTCTCCACGATCTGTCCTTTAGTAGTTCCAGAACTGAACGATGGCGTCGTTTTGTACAGGTCTCCCCTTGCGTACCCACCAAATGCGCATCCGGCTAGACCGACGGCCAACACAGCACAGATCGCCGTAATTCGAAACATGGCTACCCTCTCCTTTTAGCCGTTGCAGTGCTTCTGTTCCAACGGAAATGACGCTCGCGAGTACTCCATCCCCGTACGATAGTGACTGTCTGAGAAAAAGCGGCTCCAGAATAATTTTCTTTCGCACCAGTGTCAAGAGAATTCCCATGAATTATCAGAACATTCCCAGTTACCCTTTGTCGCAGAGAAATGGCGCGCCCTCAGTGTAATACCAAAATGATCGGAGTTGGGGTCAGGCATGAGTATTGACTTTTATGCCAATCCGTAACGATCGCCGTCGGGCCAACGCGGCCGCCCGACTCGACTGCTTCTGAATGACCATTTCAAGCCAAACGTGTACAAGGGGGACGTTATTAGCTAACTAGCTTCCGCTTGACCACTTATCCGCGTTGATGGGATTTCCTGAGGAGCGTCCCCGCGCAGCCAGGCTGCCCCCCGCCACGGCTTCACCAGTCGAAGCCGTGCTTCGAAAGACCACGATGGTGTCATTCTCAGCGTTGCCTCTCAGAGGATGCCCTCTGTTTGCGGCGTCTGGTCCTCACCGCGCCGTCCAACGCGTCGCGAGCGTCTTGGGATAATCGAGCCAGGCCGCTCCGAACCTGCTCTCGGAATTTCGGCGCGTGATCGAGTGCCGCCTCCCAGGCGAGGCGGAGGTCGCCGGGGCGGTCGGTGGCCAGGAGCCGGATCACTTGCTCGGCCTGATCGAGGTCTTTCCTGGCTTTCGTATGGAACGCCGCCACGCGTCGTTGAGCCGTCACCAGTTTGTGCAGCGCATAGCGAGCCGGCGCGGGCACGTTCACCAGAATGCCGGCACGGGCCACCACGACCACGGGTTGGGGATCGGCCATGACGTAATCCAGAAAGCGGACGGGTTCGGCATAGACGCCCAGCGAGGGTAACTGCACGGGGGCCTCCGACGGCTTGCCCCGCATCGGCGTCAAGATGTCGACGCTCAGTTCCCGCCCCCTGATCCGGAACCGAGTCGAAGGCGACTTACGATCCAGGGCCGGCACCTCGATGAAGCCGAGCGCCGACGTGGTGAGGACCTGTCGAAGATTCATCGGCCGGTCCGGGACGCCGACCGCCATGTGCGACTCGCCGGCGATATCCACATCGTGGGTCCGGACCGTCTCCGACGCCCACGTCACGCCCAGCATGTTGGCATACAGGGCGAAGGCGTGCGAGCCGACCAGCACGCCTCCCACCACAAAGACACCCGTGCGCTCCAGCAGCTCGAACACGCGCGCCTCGACGGCGCTGACCGTGGCGGCGCCGCCCGAGATCAGCATGGCGACGAGCCGCTCCCGGTCCGCCGCGTCGGGCCGCGACGCATCCCACAAGGCCCGCTCCTTGGCGATCAGCTCGCGAACGAGCTCAGAGTCCGGCCCGACGTAGTGCTGGGTCTTGCGGTTGCCGGCCGTGATCTGGAGGTACCGCTGGACCGTGCCCTTGATTCGCTTTGAGACGAACGACAGACCCCGTCCGCTCGGCGCCGGACCATGCAGACACTTCGTGAGGAGCTGGGCGTAGAGCAGTCGAGTGGATTCGGGAAGGGAGGCCATATCGTCGCTCGGTTATACGCAGTATAGCACATACGTGCGTATAAATCCCCTCTCAGTTCCCCGGGGTTACCGTTGACAAGCCTCCGTTGACAAGCCTCTTCACGCCTGTGTAAGCTAAGTGCTATTTTGACCCGTCTCGTGTCCCGTGTGGATGCCAAAACTCTGATGGTGTTTCCAGCTCCAGTATGAAAGTCTCCCTCCTCGCCCGCATCGCCATCCTCCTCATCGCGATCACGACCGGTGCCTGCACCTCCGCCCCCTCCAACGTCCTGACGATCGGCGCCGCCGGGCCGATGACCGGCGACCAAAGCAAGATGGGAATTGATCTGCGCCACGGCGTGGAGCTGGCGGTGGATGAGTGGAACGCCAAGGGCGGCGTGCTTGGTAAGCGCATCGTCATGCAGGTCGAGGACGACCAGCACGATCCCAAACAGGCCGTCGCGGTCGCGAATAAGCTCGTCAATTCGGGCGTGGTGGGGGTCATCGGGCACTGGAATTCCAGCGCGTCGATCCCGGCCTCCGGGGTCTATTCCCAGGGCAAGGTCGTGATGATCACGCCGGCCTCCACCAACCCCCGCCTGACCGAGCAGGGCTTCCCCACGGTCTTCCGCATTTGCGGCCGGGATGACCAGCAGGGACCGCTCGCGGCCCGCTTCGTGCGCGAACGTTTTCCGAACGCCGCGGTCGCGGTGCTTCACGATAAGACCACGTACGGCCAGGGCTTGGCCGAGGAATTTCAGCGGGCGCTCGGCGCAGGGCCCCGCGTCGTCTTCTCCAGCGGGGTCACGCAAGGAGACAAGGATTTCCGCGCCGTCCTGACCACGGTCAAGGCCGCGCGCCCCGAGATCATCTTCTTCGGCGGGATCTACCCCGAAGCCGCCCTGCTCGTGCGCCAAGCCCGCGAATTGGGGCTCACCGCGCCGTTCATCTCCGGCGACGGGACCTACGATCAAAAGTTCCTCGAAATCGCGGGGCCCGCGGCCGACGGCACGTACCTGACCTTCGGACCCGACCCGGCCGACTTCCCTCAGTCGCAGGCCTTTCTCACGAAGTACCACGAGCGGTTCGGCCCGCACGGCCCCTATTCGATCTACGCGTACGACGCGGCCAACATCCTGTTGTCGGCGATCGCGCAGGCCGGCACGACCGACGGCTTAAAACTCGCGGAAGTCATCCGCGGGACATCCCACCAGGGCGCGCAGGGCGAGATTCGCTTCGATGCCAGGGGGGATGTCCTCAACGCGCCGTACATCGTCTGGATCGTCAAGCAGGGACGCTTCGAGCAATTCTGGCGGCCTGGGTAGGTCGCGCCAGCCGTTCACCCCCGATGTTCCTCCAGCAACTCATCAACGGCCTCACCCTCGGCGGCGTGTACGCGCTGGTGGCGCTGGGCTACACCATGGTCTACGGCATCCTCGAGCTCATCAACTTCGCCCACGGCGAGATCTACATGCTCGGCGCGTATATCGGAATCATCGCGTTGGGTCTGTTCACCGCCTGGGGATGGACCGCGGCGGCTCCGGCGCTCTCGCTGCTGGCGGCGGTCGCGGTCGCCGCCGTGTACTGCGGCGCCGTTGGCGCGACGGTGGAGCGGCTCGCCTACCGCCCCCTCCGGCGCGCGCACCGGCTCACGCCGCTGATCTCGGCGATCGGGGTATCGATCGTCCTTCAAAACGTGGTGATGCTGACCCAAGGCTCCGCCGACAAGGTCTTCCCCCGCCTGAGCGACGCGCCGACGACGTTCGCCGTCGCGGGCGCCACGGTCAGCGCGTTGCAGCTCTGGATCGTCGGCATTTCCGCGGCCCTGATGGGATCGCTGCACCTGCTCATCCGCAAAACCCGCTTGGGGCTCGCGATGCGCGCGACCGCACAAGACCCCCGCATGGCGAGCCTGGTCGGCGTGCCGGTGAACCGGGTGATCACCGCCACGTTCGTGATCGGCTCGGCGCTCGCCGCGGTGGCCGGCGTGATGGTGGGCCTCTATTACGGCGTCGTGAACTTCTTCATCGGCTACGTGGCCGGGATCAAGGCATTCACCGCGGCCGTCCTCGGCGGGATCGGCAACGTCCCGGGCGCGATGCTGGGTGGCGTGATCCTCGGCGTGCTGGAAGGGCTGGGGGCGGGATATCTCTCGAATGAATACAAGGACGTGATCGCCTTCGTGATCTTGATCCTGGTCTTGATTGTCCGCCCGACGGGGCTCATGGGCGAGCGCATTCCGGATAAGGTATGACTTGGCCGACGATACGGCGGCGTCTGCTGCGTTGTCGCTGCGGCTTGCGTCCTCACGTACGACCCAGTACGCTGCGGGCGCACCCCTTGCTCCGCCTTGCATTCGCGGCCGTCTAGTCGACCACGGCGGTCAAGTCGATATGAAAATGATGAACTGCTAATGACTCTTGAGAGAAAGTTCTGGGGACCGGTGGGCTGGGGGCTGCTCGCGGGCGCGCTGCTGGTTCCGCTCGCCGGTGTGGAGCACGGGGCCAAGATCGCCGTCGCGGTCGCGATCGCCACTGCGGGATGGCAGCTTACGCACCGAGGCCCAGCCGCGCGTGCCATCGCGCGAACCGGCGTGATTCTCAACCGGATTCGCGGCCGCGCGCTCACCGCGGTATCCGAGAATCGGCGGGCGTGGATGCTCGTCGGGGCGGTGACGTTGGCGGCTGGACCGCTGGCGCTGAACAACTACGTCTTGGACGTGCTGGCCCTGGCGTGGCTCTATGTCGTGCTGGCGCTGGGGCTTCAGATCACGGTGGGCTTCACCGGGCTCTTGGACCTCGGATACGCGGCGTTCTACGCGATGGGCGCGTACGGCTATGCCCTCGCCTCGACCCGCTTCGGCGTTTCGTTCTGGGCCGGCCTTCCCCTCGGCGCGCTGCTCGCGGCGGCGTGCGGCGTGCTCTTGGGCGTCGTGACCCTGCGCCTGCGCGGGGACTACCTGGCCATCGTCACGCTCGGATTCATCCAGATCGTCCATCTCGTCCTGAACAATTGGGACCGCGTCACCAACGGCCCGAACGGCATCCTCCACATTGGACGGCCGCAGATCGGGAGCCTCGTGTTCACCGACCCCATCCATTTCTATTACCTCATGCTGGGCGTCGCGATCGTTGCGATTCTCATCAACACGCGGGTACAATCGTCGCGCATCGGCCGGGCGTGGATGGCCATCCGGGACGATGAGATCGCGGCCGAGGCGATGGGCGTGCCCACGACGCGGCTCAAGATCTTGGCGTTCGCGTCGGGCGCGGCCTGGGCCGGTGTGGCCGGCGTGTGCTTTGCCGGCAAGTACGCGTTCGTGTCGCCGGAGAGCTTCACCTTCTTCGAGTCGATCGTGATTCTGGCGATGGTGGTCCTGGGAGGGATGTCGAGTATCCCGGGCGTGGTCGTCGGCGCGGTGGTGATCGTCGTGGTCCCGGAGCTGCTGCGGGGCGTGCAGGATTATCGGATGCTCGCGTTCGGCGCGGCCTTGGTCTTCATGATGGCCGCGCGGCCCGAGGGATTGATTCGGCGCGGCCTGCCGAAGCGGCGCCCCGGCGCGGCGGCGGCGTAATCGGTGCTCGAAGCCCGAGGCATAACCAAGATCTTCGGGGGGCTCACGGCCCTCGACGGCGTGAGCCTGACCGTCGAGCCCGGCACGATCGTGGCGGTGATCGGCCCCAACGGCGCGGGGAAGACGACGTTGTTTAATTGTTTGACCGGCATGGCGGTGCCCGATGCGGGCGCCGTCGTGTTCGAGGGGCGGCCCCTCGCGGGGCTGGCGGCCCACGCCGTCGTCGAGCGGGGCATCGCGCGGACGTTTCAGAACGTGCGGCTCTTCGCCTCGTTGTCGGCGAGGGACAATGTCATGGTGGGCGCGCACTGTCGCCAGACTTCGGGGCTCTGGGCCGCGATCATTCGAAACCGGCGCGCCACCGCCGAGGAGGCGTCGGCCGCCGAGCTCGCCGATACTCTTCTGGACCTGGTGGAGATCGGCGCAGTGGCCGACGTGCCGGCCGAGCATTTGGCGTACGGGGTCCAGCGGCGCTTGGAGATCGCGCGGGCGCTCGCGACGGCGCCGCGGCTCTTGCTCTTGGATGAACCAGCGGCCGGAATGAACCCCACCGAGACGATCGCGTTGATGGCGCTGATCCGCCGGATCCGCGACCGCGGGGTCACCGTGCTCCTCATCGAGCACGATATGAAGGTGGTGATGGGCGTGTCGGATCAGGTGGTGGTGGTCGACCACGGCGTCAAGATCGCCGAGGGTCCGCCGGCCGCGGTCCAGCGCGACCCGCGCGTGATCGAAGCGTATTTGGGGACGGGAGTAGCCGTGACCCATCATGCTACGGGTTGAAGGCTTGCGCGTCTCCTACGGCGCGGTCGAGGCCGTCAAGGGTCTAGACCTGGACGTCGGGGCCGGCGAGATTGTCGCGCTGATCGGGGCCAATGGCGCGGGCAAGAGCACGACGCTGATGGCGATTTCCGGCGCGACGGCGGTCAGCGGCGGGTACATTCGGTTTCGTGGGACCGCCATCGAGGGACGACCCGCCTCGGAGATCGTCAGGTTGGGAATCGCCCATGTCCCGGAGGGGCGGCGAATCTTCAAGCGGTTGACGGTGCTGGAGAACCTCCAGGTAGGCGCCTATACGCGGAGGGATCGGCGCGAGGTTGAGGCCTCGCTCGAAGGGATGTTCGGATATTTCCCCGCGCTGCGCGATCGGCGGGGGCAACAGGGGGGCACGCTGAGCGGGGGCGAACAACAGATGCTGGCGATCGGACGCGCGCTCATGGCCAACCCGACGCTCTTGCTGCTGGACGAGCCGTCGCTGGGATTGGCGCCGTTGATGGTGGAACGGATTTTTGACATTATTCGCTCGATCCACCGGTCGGGCACGACGATGCTGCTGGTCGAGCAAAACGCCCGCACCGCGCTCGGCGTGGCCGATCGCGCGTACGTGGTGGAGACCGGGCGGATCGTCCTGCACGGACCGGCCTCGGCCTTGCTGGATGATCCCAAGGTGCGGACGGCTTATTTGGGAGAGGTGATCGCATGACTACGACATCTGATCTGTTGACCACCGCCCTCCACGGCGCCCACCGCGCGTTGGGCGCCAAGCTCGTCGACTTCGCGGGCTGGGAGATGCCGATTTCGTATGCCGGCACATTGGCCGAGCACGCGGCGGTGCGGCGCGCCGCCGGTCTGTTCGACATCGGCCACATGGGGCGGATCGACGTGCGGGGGCCGGGGGCCGACGCGTTCCTGTCCTCGCTGGTGACCGCCAGGCTCGACGATCTGCGCCCCGGTTCCGCCCGCTACGCGCTGGTCTGCAGCGAGAAGGGCACGATCCTCGATGATATCTTCGTCTATCGGCGCGGGACCGACGACTGGCTCTTGATCGTCAACGGCTCCAACCGGCTGAAAATCGTCGACTGGCTGGAGCGACGTCGACCGCGGACGGTGGCGACCGTTGACCGCACGCTGGAGACGGGATTGATCGCGCTGCAAGGGGCCCGCGCGGCCCAGATCCTCGGCGCGCTGATCGGCCCCGACCTCACGCGGACGCCGCTGCACACGTTCGCCGACGTGACGTGGCGGAGCATCCCATTGCTGGTCGCGCGGACCGGGTACACCGGCGAGTGGGGCGTGGAGATCATGGCGGCGAACGGCGCGATGCGCGCGTTGTGGGACGCCGCGCTCGCGGAGGGCAAGGCCGCCGGTCTGGTCCCGGTCGGGCTCGGCGCGCGGGACACGCTCCGCCTGGAGATGGGGTACGCCCTGTACGGCAACGACATCGACGACACCACGACGCCGCTCGAAGCGGGGCTCGGCTGGGCCGTCGATTTGACCAAGGCCGCGTTCGTGGGGAAGGACGCGTTGGTCGCCCAACACCAGCGAGGGGTCGGCCGAAAGCTGGTGGGGTTCGAGTTGCGCGAGAAGGGCGTCCCGCGCCACGGCCACCCCATCCTCGCCGGCGGAACGCCGATCGGCGGCGTCACGAGCGGGAACCTCTCCCCCACCCTCGACAAGGGCATCGGCCTGGGGTACGTCGACGCGGCGCACTCGGCGCTCGGCACCGCGATCGACATCGACATCCGAGGAAAGATCAAATCGGCCGTGGTGGTTAAACCACCGTTCTATACCAAGAGGAATCCCTCTCCCTGACCCTCCCCCTTGAGGGGGAGGGAAGGGTGGGGGGGAGAGCGAGAAGAAAGGATTGTAATGGAATACATTCCCAACACCCCCGACGATCATCGCGCGATGCTGGAGACGATCGGCGTCCAGCGCTTCGAAGACCTGCTGACCGAGATCCCGCAAAGCGTGCGTTTGAACCGGCCGCTGGCGGTGGCGCCCGCGTTGACCGAGCTGGAGGTCCGGCGCGAGATCGGGGGCATGCTCGGAGACAACACGGACGCCGAACGGTATCCCTGCTTTCTCGGCGCGGGCGCGTACGACCACGCGA
>JACQCD010000088.1 GCA_016201825.1 Nitrospirota bacterium
ATTCGATCTATCGTCACGCAGCGAATCCGTGAGCCGAAGAGCCGGATGCGCGAATTGCGCACGTCCGGATCTGTGGGGGACCCGGGTGGCAACACCCGGGTCTACCCGACAATCTTTAGTTTTGACTTGAGTTATTGACTTTCGAACCATGCCGGGCTTTTGCCAAAGAGCTTCTTGAACAGACGTTGTGAGTCTCGCAAACCCTTCTCGGTCAAGACCACAGACTTCGCCTTCCCCACCGGATTTTCGATGAAGCCATTCTCGTCAAGCCTGTTCATCGCGTCCCAATCAAAGGATTTCCACGCCCTGACACCGTCGTGGAGCGTGAGGTACAGCAGGCCGAGGACGGTTTCATCAATCTTCTGAGTGTCGATATCCATTGCGACACCCTCTTTGCCGTGGCGAGGGGGTCAAGCGCGGGACCGCCAATAGCCTGGCCGGCGTCGCGCATGCGCCACCGCGACGACTTGAACGACGTCGCTGGCCATTCGATACACGAGAAAAAACGGAAATCGGCGAAATAGGTACCGACGAGTTCCTTTGAGGAAAAGCGGCCAGCGCTCCGGCGACTCGGTAATCTGGGCAATGGCAGCGTCAAGTTCCGCGAGAAAGGCTTGTGCGGCTGAATCGCTACGGTCTCGATACCACTCGAAGGCACCCCGCGCCTCAGTAACCGCCTCGGGATGAAACTCGACGCGGCGAGTTGGCATTAACGCCCGAGAATCGCTCGGCGCGCCTCAGCCCAACCAACCAGAGGAATGCTTGATGCGTCAAGTTCACGAACGCGGCGCTCGATCTCGGCCTCCCAAGCGGCCTCGGCATCCGCATCGACGGTTTGGTCAAGGCTCTCGATAAGAGAACCGGCGATCGCCGCTCGTGCCTCGGGCGGCAACTTCAGCGCCTCTTTGAGAATGTTCGCAAGGTTCGTTTTCATCAGACCGTTCTCACCGCGGTTATCGGGTTATCGCACACGAGGACCCTCTGGGCACAGGCTTGCCCTCCGAGACGATAGCCTAACGCTAGCACAGGGCGATGATCCGGTTCAAGCACGACGCCACTGGAGCCCAATTCTCCCAATTCCAACGCTGCCTTCCACGCGACGTCGATCGCCGCAAGACGGCGCTCATGAGCGGCACGGTGGCTTTCCGCAAACGAAGCTGTTGCCGCACGGTGCATGGCTGACGGTTAGCGACGTTTCCTCCGTCCTCGAGTCTCCTCCTGTTTTTGTTTCGGCGGCGGGGTTTCTTCCTCCGGCAGCTTGAAGTCCACCCGGCGCTTGAACAAGTCCACCCGGTCGACGAGGATGCGCACGGGGTCGCCTAATCGAAATGTTCGGCGGCGCCGTTGACCCACCAGCGCGTGGCGGGACTCGTCGTGGACGTAGTAGTCGTCCTTGATCGATTCGACGTGGACGAGGCCTTCCACAAAGAGGTCCTTGAGCTGGACGAAGAAGCCGAAGGCCGCGACGCCTGAGATGATTCCGTCGAACTCTTGTCCGACCTTGTCGGCCATGAAGCGGACCTTCTTGAGGTCCACGACCTCCCGTTCCGCCTCCATCGCGACGCGTTCCCGCGACGACGACCACAGCGCGATTTCGGGGAGGAGGTGTTCCAACCGCTCCGTGGACAGGCCGCCTCCGGACAGCGAGGCCTTCACCAGGCGGTGGATCACGAGATCGGGATAACGCCGGATCGGCGACGTGAAATGGGTGTAGTGGGTCGCGGCGAGGCCGAAGTGCCCCGCGTTCTCCACCGCGTACCGAGCCTGCTTCATCGAGCGCAAGAGCAGCGTGTTGACCAGGGCTTCCTCCGGGCGTCCGCGAACTCGCTCGACGATCTGGGCCAAGGGTTTGGGATGGCCCGTCTTGCCCAACACGACCGCGTGGCCGAAGCTGGAGACCACCTGGACGAAGTTGGCGAGCTTCTCCGGGTCGGGTTGCGCGTGGACGCGAAAGAGCATCGGGATCTCAAGGCGGTCCAAGTGCTCGGCGACGGTTTCATTGGCCGCCAGCATGAATTCTTCGATCAGGCGGTGGGCGATCGTGCGCTCCCGCTGGATGATGGCCGAGGTTTCGCCCAGCACGTCGAGCAGGATCTCGGGCTCGGGGAGGTCGAAGTCGATGCTGCCGCGGTCTCGCCGCCTTGCCCGCAACCGTTCGCACAGCCGCCCCATCGCGCGAAGCGCCGGCAGCAGCGGCGCGTAGCGTTGCAAGAGGTCGGCGTCCTCGTGTTCGAGAATCCGGCCGACGGCGGTGTAGGTCAGCCGCTCGTTGCTGATCATGACGCTGGGGTAGAGCTGATACGCCGTGCGGTGGCCGTGGGCGTCGAACTCCATCTCGCACGTCAGCGTGAGGCGCTCCTCGCCCGGGTTGAGGCTGCAGATCCCGTTCGAGAGTCGCTCGGGGAACATGGGAATGACGCGATCGGGAAAGTACACGCTCGTCCCGCGGGCCCGCGCTTCGACGTCGAGCGGGTTGTCCCAGGGCACGTAGGCCGAGACGTCGGCGATGTGCACCCACAGGCGCGCCGCCCCGTGAGGAAGCTCCTCGATCGACACGGCATCGTCGAAGTCCTTGGCGTGCTCGCCGTCGATCGTGACCGTCGTCAGGGCGCAAAGGTCGTGGCGGCCGGCGCGCATCGCGGGCGTGACGCGCTCGAGAACCTGGTTCGCTTCGCGCTCGACCTCCGGAGGGAATGCACGCGGCAGCTCGAATTCGGCGATGACCAGGTCGGTGTCGACCGCGGGGTCGCCCGATTGGCCGATCACGCGGACGACGCGGCCTTCGAACCCCCGTCCTTCAATCGGATACTGCGTGATCTCGGCGACGACCAGGTCGCCTTCTCGCGCGCCCTTGAGGCCGCCGGCCGGGATGGCGACGTCCCGAGAGATCCGCGCGTCGCTCGGCGCGACGAACGCGAGGTGGGGGCCCAGCGAGACGCGGCCCACCACCTCGCGGCGCGCGTGCTCCACCACGCGGATAATCGTTCCCTGCCGCCGTTCCTTCTGCCGTTGTTTCTGCGGTCCCCGTTGCGCGCGCAACGGCGGGCGGTGCGGTTCGACCCGGACCTCCACGCGGTCGCCGTGCATCGCCTGATCCATGGCGCGGGCGGGGATATGGATATCGGGGTCGCCGGGCGCCGCGGCGTCGGGCGTCACGAATCCGAAGCCGTCGGGGTGGCCCTGCAGGCGGCCGATCACCGTCTCGCCCTGCGGGCGGCGCGGCGCAGGTTTCCCCCGGGGCTTCTTTCTCGTCCTCATCCCGACCGACCGGGTGCGTCGAGCTGGGCGGGCGGCGGACGGAAGGTCCGCTGGAGGTCGAGCTCGGGGAAACACGTGTCGCGTTCCTCGATGTCTTTCAACCCGCCTTCGTCGACGCGGCGGGCCATGATCTGTTCGTAGAGGCGCTGGAAACGGAGGAGGTGATCGGTGGTGCGCTTGATCGCGTACGGCACCATCGTGCCCGTCTTCATGATGAACGCCCAATCGGACGCCTGGGCCAGCACGAGTTCTCGGACGGCCTGCGTGGCGGCGCGCCGTTCGAGGCCGGAGCGGGACGGAACGCGGGCGGCGAGAGTCTCCATCCGGCGCGACGCGTGATGGAGGTGGCGGTAGATCCAATCGTTGGCGCCGTTGAGCCAGACTTCGTAAAAGCCGTTGTGCCCCCAGCTCGACGCCGACGGCTCGACGACCTGGTTCGTGGGATACCGCTCGAGGTACCCGGAGGGCGTGATGGGTTCGATCTGCGACTGATCGAAGTGGAGTTTGCGCAGGAGAAAATCGATCCACTGCGGCCCCTCGAACCACCAGTGGCCGAACAATTCTGCGTCGTAGGGGGCGACGATCAGCGGCGGACGGTCCATCCCCCCGGCCAGGTGGTCGATTTGGAGCCCGCGGTTGAAGAGAAAATTCCCTGCGTGCTCGGCCGCCCGCTCGCGCGCGCGAGCCGGGTGGTACGCCTCCTTGTGGTCGGTCGAGCCGGTGATGCGATAGTACTTGAGCCCGGTGTTGACGCGCGTGCCGTCGCCGAGGAGAAACGGCCGGAGCGCGTCCAGATCCAGGTCGAACCCCACATCGCGGTAGTATTCTCGGTAGTCGGGGTTGCCGGGGTAGCCTTCCTTGGCGCTCCACACCTGCTTGGACGATTCGAGATCGCGTCCGAACGCGGCCACCCCCGACGGGCAGTACCCGGGGGCGTGGATCCCGAAGCGGGGTCGCGGGCGCGCGTAGAGCAGGCCGTGGTGTTCCATGATGAAGAATCGAATGTCTTCGTCGCGCAGGTAGCGATCGAGGCCCGGCGCGTAGCCGCATTCCGGGAGCCAGATTCCTCGGGGGCGCCGCCCGAAAGCCCGCACGTAGGAATCGACCGCGACCCGGAGCTGCGTGCGCACGGCGCTCGGCACGAGCGAGAGCAGCGGAAGAAACCCGTGCGTGACGCCGCAGGTGATGATCTCGAGCCCGCCCCGTTCTTGAAATCCCGCGAACGCCGCCGTGAGGTCCTGGCGGTGGCGGTGGACGAAGGCGTCGCGCGCGCGCTCAAATCGCTCGCGGTAGAACGAGGCCAAGGGGCCGAAGGTCGGGTCGTCGCGCAGACGATGCTCCTCGGCCTGGGCGAGCGCGATCCGCTGCGTCACATACCGGACGTACCGCGAGCGCAACAGGTGATCATCGAACATCGCGAGCAGGCTTGGGGTCAACGTCATCGTCAGGCGGAAGCGCACGCCGTCGGTTTCCAGGCCGCTCAGGACGTCGAGCAACGGCAGGTACGTGTCGGTGATCGCTTCGTACAGCCAATTCTCCTCCAGGAAATTGGGGTACTCCGGATGCCGCACGAAGGGAAGGTGGGCGTGGAGGATCAGGCAGAGGTATCCCGGCCGCGGCGTCATCGCCATCCCCGCGGGCTGGAGATTCCCGGTACAAGGACCGTCCCGGACCACGGCGCCCATGTCCATCGCTCGTCGGCGTCGATCTTTGGGCGCTCGGCCGACGGTTCGGGGGTTGCGCCGGACGGCGTGGTCACGATGCGACCGTCACGGACGGTCATCCAGCGCTCCTCGCCCCCCTCGCCCGGCGCATTGCGGGGCGTGCTGACCACGTTCGAGCGCGCGGCCGCGACGAACCGGCCGTCCCGACTCCGCCATCCGATCTCGATCAGGAGGGTCTGCTCGGGACTCCAGAGGTGGAGGTACCAGTTTCCGACCTCTCCCTGCACGTCCAGGTCGAACTGATGATGAGCGTTCGTGCCGTCGAACTCGATCCACGCGACGTCGTACGCGCGCAGCACCTGCGCCGACCCCTCCCATGCCGCGCCGAGCGTCCGGCGAGCCGCCGCGATCGCGTCCGCCGTTAACTCCCAGTACACATACACCATAAAAGGATCGACGGGCAGTGCGACGATCTCAGTCACGCCGTACCGAAACGGTAAGGTCTCGGCGGGGGGCTCGTCGCGCCGCGACGGCGCGACCTCGCCGGGAGGGGGAGCTGCCGTGACGGGGGCCGGCCCGGAGGTTCGTGGCGGGATCAGCGCGCTCAATGCCCGGATCAATTCGGCCTTGGACATGCGGTGACGGCCCTTCACTCCCTCCCGAGTTGCGAGGGCCAAGAGTTCAGGCCGCGTGTGCCCCGCCCATTCCAGCGGCGGCGTGCTCGCGGCAGGTCTCGTCCGTTTCGGGCGCGGGACCCGCCGTGGTCCCAGCGTGCGACGACCGACCCCTGACGCGTCGGTTCGGGTTCGACGCGCGGACGCCCGAGATTTGTTGGCCATGGTTACTCCTTCGTGGTCATCACGGTGAGGTGAGATGGCGAGCGCGGTCGCGGCCGAGCGCCCGTCGATACACGCGGACGTATTCGGCCGCGGACCGTTCCCACCCGAAATCGGCCCGCATACCCGCGGTGATGAGTTGCCGCCACGCGGTCCGATCGCAATGGACCGCCAGCGCAAGCTGCAGCGCCCGGATCAGCCCGTCCGCGTTGCAGGGGCGGAAGAGAAAGCCGGTTGCGCGCCCCTCTCGGGCCGATCGCGGTCGGTAATCCACGACGGTATCGGCCAGTCCGCCGGTCTCGTGGCAGACCGGGACCGCGCCGTACCGCATCGCGTACAGTTGACTCAACCCGCAGGGCTCGTACCGCGACGGCATCAGAAACAGATCCGCGCCCGCCAGGACTTGGTGCGCGAGCGCGTCGTCGAAGCGCAGCACCGCCGCGAGCCGCTCCGGCGCTTTCGCGCTCCATTCCCGGAGCGCCGCTTCGTACGCCGGATCCCCCGTGCCCAGGATCACCACGCGTAGATCGAGCGTCAGCAGTTCCGGGAGCAGGTCGACCACCAGATCCACGCCCTTTTGATAGGCGAGCCGCGTCACCATGGCCAGGACCGGCGCGGGCCCGGGGGCGAGGCCGAGGCGGCGCAGGAGATCGTCGCGACAGGCGGTCTTGCCGTCCAGCGCGGCCGCCGAAAAGGACGCCGCCAAGACCGGATCCCGAGCCGCGTTCCACTCGGCGACGTCGATCCCGTTGATGATGCCGATCAGATCGGTTCCCCGCGCGGCCAGCACCCCGTGGAGCCCGTGACTGTAAGGCTCGGTCTGGATCTCGCGGGCATACGTCGGACTGACGGTGGTCACGACGTCCGCGGCGAGGAGCCCTCCTTTGAGCAGGTTGACCCGCCCGTAGAATTCCAAGCCGTCGGGGGTGAAGGATTCCCAGCCGAGTCCCGTGGCCGGAAAGTGTTCGCCGGGGAAGGTGCCCTGATAGCCGAGGTTGTGGACGGTCAAGACGGTTCGTGGATGGGACGCGTCTGAGCCATTCATCCGGCGGCGGGTCTGGAGGTAGACCGGGACCAGCGCGGTCTGCCAATCGTGGCAGTGCACCACATCGGGCGTCCAGTCGATCGCGCCGGGCAGATCCAAGACGGCCCGGGAAAAGAAGGCAAAGCGATCGAGGTTGTCGTCGAAGTCGCGGCCTTGGAACTGATACAGACCGTCGCGGTCGAACCACCCGCGATCGTCCTGGACGGCGTACACCGGGATGGAACTACCCGGTAATCGGACGCGAACGACGTCGACTCCGACGGGCCCGAGGGGCGAAGCGACGCGCAACGAAGCGACGCGCTCGCCCGAGCCGGCAAACCCTCGATAACGGGGCGTGACGATGCGCACGTCGTGGCCCATGGCGGCAAGCGCCCGCGGCAGCGCCGCGGCGACGTCGGCCAGTCCGCCGGTCTTGGAGAACGGCGCAACCTCCGACACGGCGAAGAGAATCTTCAGCGGATGAATCATCGCGGATCTCGCTCGGGGCCGGGGGCGAGCCGGAGGGCCGCGGCGGCCTGCGCGTCGGCGTGGTAGGAGCTGCGCACGAGCGGCCCGGCCTCCACGTGGGCGACGCCCAGCGCGAGCGCCTCCTCGCGGAGCCGCTCGAATTCCTCGGGCGAATAATAACGGTCGACCGGCACGTGCTCGCGGGTGGGCTGCAGGTACTGGCCGAGGGTGAGGATGTCGCAGCCGGCGCCGCGCAGGTCGGTGAAGACGACCAGCAGTTCCTCGGCGGTCTCGCCCAAGCCGACCATGAGGCCGGTCTTGACCCGGGCCCCATGGGTCTTGGCGCCCGCGAGCAACGCCAGCGAGCGCTCGTAGCGCGCCTGCGGCCGAACCGTGGGATACAGGCGTGGAACGGTCTCGGTGTTGTGGTTTAAGATATCGGGTTTGGCGTCGAGCACCGTGAGCAGCGCCGCCTCGGACCCTTGAAAGTCGGGGATCAGCACCTCGACGGCGCACCTTGGGTTGATCGCTCGGATCGCGCGGATCGTCTCGGCAAACACCGAGGCCCCGCCGTCGGGCAGCTCATCGCGATTCACCGATGTGACGACGGCGTGCGTGAGGCCCATCGCGCGGACCGCCTCGGCCACGCGACGCGGCTCATCCCGGTCCACCGCCAGCGGCCGGCCGGTCTTGACTGCGCAGAAGCCGCAACTCCGAGTGCAAATATCCCCCAAAATCATGAACGTCGCCGTGCCGCGGTTCCAGCACTCCCATAGGTTTGGGCAACGCGCCTCCTCGCAGACCGTGTGCAACGTCGCGCCGCGCAGCAGGCCGCGCAGCCGCGCGAGGTCCTGCCCCTGGCGAAGGCGCACGCGAATCCATGGCGGGAGCGACGGCCGCGTTGCCGGCTCGGCAACCTGGGGCGGTCGCTTGCCGCGGCGTGTGGGGCCATGGGTGATCTGGATCAATTCGCTCATCGGAATAGTCGCCAGGGATTTTCCAGCCGCGCGGCGACCTCCTCCAGGTACTTGGCGGCGATCACGCCGTCGATCACGCGGTGATCCGCCGACAGCGTCATCCGCATCCGATGGCCGGGTTCGATCTTGCCCTCGCGGACGACCGGTGTCGCGATGATCCGTCCCACGGCGAGCACGGCGGCCTCGGGCGGCGTGATAATCGCCGAGAACTCGTCCACGCGGAACATCCCGAGGTTGGACAGGCTGACGCCCGCGCCCTGGTACTCCTCGGGCTTGAGGGCCTTGCGGCGCGCACGAGCCGTGAAATCGGCCAGCTCTTCGGCGATCTGGCCGATCGATTTGCGATCGGCGTCGCGCACCACGGGCGTGATGATCCCCTCCTCCAACGCGACGGCCACGCCGACGTGGGAGCCGGCATGATACACCACCGCGTTACCCCCAAACGACGCATTCACCCGTGGCACGGCGACGAGCGCCTGGCCCATGGCCTTGACCAATAACTCCGTCACGCCGATCTTGGGTTCTCCCGTGTCTGCGAAGCGCGCCTTTACCTCCAACAGCTTCCCCGCGTCGATCTCGGTCGTGACGTAGAAATGCGGGACGGTGGCCTTGCTCTCGGCCATGCGCTTGGCGATCGTGGCGCGCATGAGCGACAGCGGCTCTCGCCGATCGCCGACAACCGGAATCGGAGTGACCGTGGGTCCGGGGCTGGCCGCCGCGGCGTCGACATCCCGCTCGACGATCCGGCCGCCGGGTCCCGTGCCTTGGATCGTGCGAAAATCGACGCCCCGCTGTTCGGCGAGCTTGCGGGCAAGGGGCGACGCCTTCGTGGCGGAAGGAGACCCGGAGAGAGCAGGGGACTCCCGATGCGCCACTTGTGCGATGACGCTGGCTTGTATGGGGTGTGGTCCTTGGGTCGGGGCGAACGGCCGTTCGCCCCGACCGACTTCAACGGCCACGGGGGAATTTTCAGCCAGTAGCGCATCAATGGCTTCCGACTCCCCCGCAATGACCCCTAGCAACGTTCCGACCGGCACGCGTGCGCCCTCGTCGACGAGGCGCCTACGCAACACGCCGTCGGTGTACGCTTCCAATTCCAACACCGCCTTATCCGTCTCCACTTCCGCGATCGCATCCCCGCTGGCTACCGCCTGTCCCTCGCGCTTGAGCCACTTCACGAGCACGCCTTCTTCCATCGTGTCGGAGAGTTTCGGCATGATGATACGACCAGCCATAGGCTATTCCGGGTTACACAAGATACAACGCTCGTTTCACCGCCGCGGCAATCTTCCCCGCCTCCGGCACCGTCGCGGCTTCCAGCGGACGCGCGTACGGCAGCGGCACGTCCAGGCTCGTCACCCGCTCGACCGGTGCGTCGAGATCATCAAACGCCTCCGCCGAGATCGTTGCGGCAATCTCCGCCGCGACGCCGCAGAATGTCCATCCTTCCTGCACCACCACGGCGCGCTTGGTCTTGCGCACGGAGGCGAGTACCGTTTCCCAGTCGAACGGCCGCAGCGTGCGCGGGTCGATGACCTCGACGTCAACGCCTTCGCCGGCCAAGGCTTTGGCGGCGGCGAGCGCTTCACGCACCATCTTGGAGTACGCGATTACCGTCGCATCCCGCCCCGCGCGCACGACCTCTGCAACTCCCAGCGGGATGACCTCCTCGGCTTCGGGGACCTCGCCGGTCGCGCCGTACAGCAATTCCGATTCGATCACCAATACGGGGTTGTCATCCCGGATCGCGCTCTTGAGCAATCCTCGCGCGTCGCGCGGGGTGGACGGCGCGCAGACCTTCAGGCCCGGGACGTGGCAGAACCACGCCTCCAGCGCCTGCGAGTGCTGGGCGGCGAGCTGGCGCGCCGAGCCCCCGGGGCCGCGGATCACCATCGGGACCGACACCTGGCCGCCCGACATGTAGCGGACTTTGGCGGCGGAATTGACGATCGAGTCCATTGCGGCGACGGCGAAGTTGAACGTCATCACCTCCACCACCGGCCGCAGGCCGACCATGGCCGCGCCCACGCCCGCGCCCACAAAGCCCGCTTCGGCAATCGGGGTGTCGATGACGCGGCGCGGTCCGAACTCCTGGAGCAGTCCCTTGCTGACCCTGTACGCACCCTGGTAGGCGCCGACCTCTTCCCCCATCAGAAACACGCGATCGTCGCGACGCATCTCC
Source organism: Nitrospirota bacterium (assembly GCA_016201825.1). Lineage (GTDB taxonomy): Bacteria > Nitrospirota > Nitrospiria > 2-01-FULL-66-17 > 2-01-FULL-66-17 > 2-01-FULL-66-17. Next base: position 10,410 of record JACQCD010000088.1, read on the forward strand.
TCCTTGAGGGCAAGGTTCAGCGCATCCCGATAGGCCATCATCGCCATCGTTGGTCACGCATAGACGTCTTCTTCGATCTCCGCAGACGACAGCGTCGGACTCGCCTCGGCGAACGCCACGGCCTCGTCGACGATCGCGCGAACGTCCCGGTCGACCCTCGCGAGGTCCTCGTCCGTCGCGAGCCCCTTGTCCTTCAAGAGGCGCGGAAACGTCTTGAGAGGGTCCTGCGTCCGGTGGGCCTCGAGCTCCTCGCGGGTGCGGTAGACGCCGTGCGCGGGGTCGCGCATTGAGTGGCCGACGAAGCGGTACGTCTTGGCCTCGATCAACGTCGAGGTCTGCTCGGCCCGCGCGCGGCGGACGGCGTCGGCGACGCGGTCGCGGACGGCCAGCACGTCCATGCCGTCTACCACGTCGTGCGCCATGCCGTAGGCCTCGGCCTTCTCGTGCAGTCGGTCCGGCAGGCTCATCGCCACGGCGATGGGCGTGCCCATCCCAAATTGATTGTTCTCACAGACGAAGACCACGGGCAGCTTCCACAGCGCGGCCAGGTTGAGCGACTCGTGGAACATTCCGCCGTTGACCGCTCCGTCACCGAAAAAGCAGGTCACGACTTGATCGCCCCCGCGATACTTGATGGCCAGTCCCACCCCCACGGCCAGGGCCAGGTGTTCCCCCACGATCGCGTATCCCCCCAAAAAGCCGTGGGCCACGTCGAAGAGGTGCATGGATCCGCCCTTGCCTCGGCACAGGCCGGTTGATTTGCCGAACAGCTCGGCCATCACCCGCTTGGGGTCGGCGCCGCGAGCCAGGGCGTGGCCATGGTCGCGGTAATAGACCAACACATAATCGTCGGGGCGCAGCGCCGTGATGGCGCCGGTCGCGACCGCTTCTTGCCCGTTGTAGAGGTGGCAAAAGCCGCCGATCTTGCCTAGCGTGTACAGTTCGGCGACCCGCTCCTCGAACCGGCGGATCAACAGCATCGTGCGATATAACAGGGTCAGGTCGTCGGTCATCGAGCGAACACGACAGGCGGAGCGAGACGGATGATACCGATGGCATCTTACCGAGCGCTTCGAGCAGTTGTCAAGGAAGCGCGGCCGGGGAGTCCGAATCGGAGTAGGGGCGGGAGCGCTTAGGCCGGCTCGGACACTTCCAGCGGCGACCGGAGGAAGGCGAGCACGCGTTGGGCGATGCCGTCGGGGTCGAGCCCGTGCTGGTGGCGAAGCGTCTTTTGCGCGCCGTGTTCGATGAAGACGTCCGGCAAGCCGATGCGGCGCACGTCGATCCCCCGCACGTCGGCTTCCTCGAACAGCTCAAGGATCGCGCTGCCGAAGCCGCCCATCAGGACGTGGTCTTCGATCGTGACGACCCGCCGGACCCGTTCCGCGTAGCCGATCAACAGCTCGCGGTCCAAGGGTTTGACAAAGCGGGCGTTGATGAGGGCGGCGGAGACGCCTTTGTCGCGCAGGAGGTCGGCCGCACGGGCCGCGACCGGGACCATCGCGCCGATGGCGATCAACACGACGTCGTCGCCCTCGCGGACCACCTCGCCCCGCCCGATCGGCAGGGGCACGATCCGGGCGTCTTGCTCGACGCCCTCGCCCTCGCCGCGCGGATACCGGATCGCGGCCGGGCCCGGGTGGAGCACGGCGGTCAGCAGCATGTGGCGCAGCTCGTTCTCGTCCTTGGGCGCCATCACCACCAAGTTCGGCACATGCCGGAGGTACGCCAGGTCGAACACCCCGTGGTGGGTGGCCCCGTCTTCGCCGACCAGGCCGCCTCGGTCGAGGCAGAACGTCACGGGCAGGTTCTGGAGGCACACGTCGTGGACGACCTGGTCGTAGGCGCGCTGGAGAAACGTCGAGTAGATCGCCACGACCGGCCGGATGCCTTCCGCGGCCAACCCCGCCGCGAACGTGACGGCGTGCTGTTCGGCGATGCCCACGTCGTAATAGCGATCCGGGAAGGCCTTCGCGAAGTGGTTGAGGCCGGTCCCTTCCGGCATGGCCGCGGTGATCGCCACGATCCGGGGATCGTCGGCTGCCAAGTCGATCAACGCCTTCGAGAAGACCGCGGTGTACGACGGCCGTCCGGGGCCTTTCTTGGCCAAGCCGGTCGCCGGATCGAATATGGACACCCCGTGGAAGGCGATGGGGTCTCGCTCGGCCAGCCCATACCCCTTCCCTTTCTTGGTGATCACGTGGACGAGCAAGGGCCCGGGCAGTCGCTTGACGTTCTCGAACGTCGTGACCAGATGATCGAGACGGTGGCCGTCGATCGGTCCGATGTATCGAAAGCCCATTTCCTCGAACAAGAGTCCGGGCACCAGCAGGCCCTTCATCGATTCCTCGGCGCGCTTGGCCATCTTCAGCATGGGCGCGCCGATCTTGGGGATGTGGCGGAGGATCGCTTCGGTCTCTTCCTTCACTTTGGTGTACAGCTTGCCGGTAATGAGGCGATTGAGGTACGCGGACAGCGCGCCGACGTTTTCGGAGATGGCCATCGTGTTGTCGTTGAGCACCACGATGAGGTCGGTCTTGAGCGCGCCGGCCTGGTTGAGCCCCTCGAACGCCATGCCGGCGGTCATCGAGCCGTCGCCGATGACCGCGACCACCTTCCAACGGTCCTCGGGCGCGGCGTCGCGCGCCAAGAGATCCCTGGCCTCCGCCATGCCCAGGGCCGCCGAGATCGAGGTGGCGGCGTGCCCCGCGCCGAACGTGTCGTACGGGCTTTCGTCACGCCGCAGAAAACCGCTCAAGCCCCCCAGTTGCCGCAGCGTGGCGAATCGGGCGCGGCGGCCGGTGAGCAATTTGTGGGCGTACGCCTGATAGCCCACGTCCCAGACGATCCGGTCGCGAGGCGTGTCGAAGACGTAGTGGAGAGCGATATTGAGATCGACCGCGCCCAGCGAGCCGGCGAAGTGTCCGCCGGTGAGGGACACGGTCTGGACGATCGTCTCGCGCAGTTCGGCGGCAAGCTGGGGAAGCTGGTCAGGCGCAAGCCGACGCACATCGTCCGGGCTGTCGATCCCGTCGAGGAGGCTCATGCTAGGATCTCCGATCGAGAATGAAACGGGCGAGGCCCCGCAGCGGCTCGGCGCGTTCGTCGAACGGCTCGATCGCGTCCAATGCCCCGTCGATCCATTGCCGGGCGATCGCTCGCGATGCCTCGCGCCCCACCACGCCGGGATAGGCCCACTTGCGGCGCCGATCGTCTTTGTGGGTGGCCTTGCCCATCTCCTCCGGGGTCGCGTCGACGTCGAGGAGATCGTCGGCGATCTGAAACGCCAGGCCGATCCCTTCGCCGTAGCGGGAGAGCGCAGCCAGTTGCGCCGAGGTCGCGCCGCCGAGGAGGGCGCCGATGCGGACCGCCGCGCGGATCAATGCGCCGGTCTTGCGAGCGTGGATGCCGTCCAGGGTGGCCAGCGCCGACGCCCGTTCGGGACCATCCGGAGCGACGGCCTCCGAAGGCGGCGGCGTGCGGAGATCAAGGACTTGGCCGCCGACCAAGCCGCCGCCGCCCGATGCGACCGCCAGCTCGTACACCGCGGCCAGGCGCGCCTCCGGGGGGATCGTCGGGGCGCGGTGCGGATCGGCCAGCAGGCCGAAGGCCATGGCCTGCAGGGCGTCACCCGCCAGAATCGCGAGATCCTCGCCGTACACCCGGTGGTTCGTCGGGATGCCCCGCCGCAGGTCGTCGTCGTCCATCGCGGGCAGGTCGTCGTGGATGAGCGAATAGGTGTGGATGAGCTCCAGCGGCGCGATCAACGGAAGCAGCGGGTCCGCGTCCGCGCCCACCGCTTCGGCCGCGGCCAGCGCAAGAATCGGTCGAAGCCGCTTCCCGCCGGCGAACAGACTGTACTGGATCGCCTGGTTCAGGAGCGCGGGCGGCGCCTCGGGACCGGGCAAGACCTCGCGAAGCGTTTTGTCGACGCGAGCCTTTCGATCGTCGAGGTAGGTCAGAACCGGGAACTTATCGTCCATGGTCGGGAGCGGTCTCACCGGCGGTGGAGGCGGAAGGCGAAGACCCGGTCCCGTCTTCCGGGAGCTCGAACGCCTGGAGACGCTTGCGGCCCTGTTCGCCGAGGAGGATCTCCACGCGTTTCTCGGCATCGTCCAGCAGTTTGAGGCAGTTCTTGGACAGCTTGACTCCCTCCTCGAAGGCTTTCAGCGATTCGTCGAGGGAGAGTTCGCTGCGTTCTAAGACCTGGACGATTTCTTCAAGGCGACCCAACGCGTCTTCGAACTTTAACACCGCCATCGGAGCATCTCCCGGCACGCGCGTTTCGACGCCTTGGGCCGGGACAGCGGACCCCGCGTCGCGCCGCCCGCTAGGCGGGGGAAAGAGCCCGTATCTTACACAAGAGGTTTGAGCAGCGTCAAGGCCGGCGCCCTGAGCCCGAGGAGCCTTTCCCTGCCGACGTGGCGCGCCTGCCGGGAGGCCGGCTCGGGCCGCGCTTCCCCGGATCTGACCCGCGGGAACCGGGGGCCTTGGCTCCGGAAGACGGCGTCGCTCCGGGAAGCGGGCGCCGGGCGCGTCGGGGCGTGTGGGCCACCGGGAGGAACAACTCGTCCTCGGCCCACTCGACGGGAACCTTGTGCCCGGTGAAGGCCTCGATGTCGTCGAGGGTCATCACGTATTCTTCACAGGCCAGCGAAATCGCTTTGCCGGTGGCGCCTGCGCGCGCCGTCCGCCCGATGCGGTGCACGTAATCTTCGCGATCCTGCGGGAGATCGAAATTGACGACGATCGAGACCCCCTCGATGTGCAGGCCCCGCGAGGCCACGTCGGTCGCGACCAGGATCTTCAGCTCCCCGGACTTGAACCGCTCGAGATACTTGAGCCGCTTGTTCTGAGGGATGTCGCCGGTGAGGGCGCGCGCGGTATACCCCTGGTGGTTGAGCACATCGGTGAGGCGTTCCCCCACGTGCTTGGTGTTGACGAAGATCAAGACGCGCTCCCAGGGTTCGCGTTTGAGCAAGCCCAGGAGGAGCGACGTCTTCTTGGCCTTCTCGACGTGGAACAACACCTCCTGGACTTTCTCGGCGGTGATCTGGCGCGGCGAGACCGACACCTTGACGGGGTTGTTCATGTGCTCGTAGCAGAGTTCCATCACCCGCGCCGACAGGGTGGCCGAAAACAGCATGGATTGGCGTTTGTCATAGGGGGGAAGCCGTCGGAGAAGGTAGCGGATGTCGGCGATGAACCCCATGTCGAACATGCGGTCCGCTTCGTCGACGACGAGGACCTCCGTGCGGCGCAGGTCGTAGATCTTTTGCTTGAAGTAGTCGATCAGCCGGCCCGGCGTTCCCACCAGCACGTCCACGCCCGCCGCGAGGAGATCCCGCTGTTTGATGTAATCGATGCCCCCGTACACCGCCATCATCGTCAGCCCGGTGGTGACGCCGATGGCGCGGGCTTCCTGTTCGATTTGGACGACCAACTCGCGGGTGGGCGCGATCACGAGCGCGCGGGGGCTCGCGCGGGGCGTTTTGGGGGGCGGCGGGTTGTGCAGCAAGCGGGTGAACAGGCTGACGAGGAATGCGGCGGTCTTGCCGGTCCCGGTCTGGGCCTGTCCCGCCACGTCCTTGCCGGCCAGCGTGATGGGGAGCGTCTGTTCCTGGATCGGCGTGCAATGCGTGTATCCCAGCCGATCCAACCCTTCGAGGACCTGCGGGGCGATCGGCAGCGAATGGAACGTCGTCGACGTCGTCGTGCGGATACCGGAGGGATCCTCGGGGGCGCGTGGCGCGGACGGCGCCGCGGGAGAGGACGAATGCTCAGTCACGGCCGCCATGCTACCAAATCCGAGACGGCTTCCGCAAGCGGCCAGCGTGTCGGCCAGGGGGTTGTCGGGCTGGTGTTTTCTTTTCCGATGCGGCATAATGCGGCACAAAGGAGACATCGCGTGAAAGCGAAAAATCTCTTGAAACGGATCACGGCCGACCCCAAGATCCTCGGTGGAAAGCCGATCATCAGAGGAACCCGTCTATCGGTCGAATTGATCCTGGAACTCCTGGCCTCGGGAGCGACCGAGGCTGAGATCCTGCAGGACTATCCACATCTCAAATCGGGCGACGTCAAGGCTTGTCTGGAATACGCCGTTCGGTCATCCCAGAACGAAATCTATGTGGATTTAGAACGAGCAGGGTGAGGCATCAGGACCTGAAGTTTCTCACCGATGAGAACGTGTCTCCCCGGTTGGTGGCGTAGTCTGACCCCGAGGTGGCCTTTCTTCGTGGCCGTCTCTCCCGATCCGAACCGACCGCGTCCTCCGCGGCTCACCGAACCATGGTTCTGCTGCGCTGAGCCGACCGAAGGGCAGTTCGACCGGGTGGTGTAACGACTGCTATTGTCGGTCTTGAATCGTGCACAGTGCTGTGCTACGGTGGGCGCCGTACTTGACGGGGTTTCGAGATACGGATGCCGGACGGTTATGGCACGCACCGCGATTACATCGGCCGCATTGATGAGCAGGTTCGGAGTCGCCAGCAAGAGGTAGAAGCCGCCCTCAAAGAGGCGTTTGCAGGTTTTCTCGAGACCCGGTCGGTTGAAGTTGTCATCTTCTCCAATGTGGGAGTCATGGACCTCGCGAACGCCATCCGGACTCACCCGGTCACGCCCGAACGAATCGGTCGAAACGGCCGTCCGCATTCTGCTCGCCCAATTCGAGAGGGCCAAATGACGGCGAAACCTCCCAAGACGGTTCACCGCCTGGTTCAGGGAGATGCGCGGGACCTCTCGTTCATCAACAACGAGAGCATCCATCTCGTGGTCACTTCGCCACCGTACTGGACGCTCAAGGAATACCGCGACCATCCCGATCAGCTCGGGCACGTGAAAGAGTACGAGGTCTTTCTCGCGCAACTGGAGCGGGTGTGGAAGGAGTGTCTGCGAATCCTGGTTCCAGGTGGCCGCCTGGTCTGCGTGGTGGGCGACGTCTGCCTCTCGCGCAAAGCCAACGGCCGCCATGTGGTGGTCCCATTGCACGCGGACATCGCCGTCATCTGCCGCCGCCTCGGGTTCGATAATCTCAATCCCATCATCTGGCACAAAATCTCGAACGCCTCGTACGAGGTCGAAAACGGCTCAAAATTCTTGGGCAAACCCTACGAGCCTAACGCCATCATCAAGAACGACATCGAGTTCATCCTGATGCAACGCAAGCCCGGCGGCTACCGCAAGCCCACCGAGGAGCAGCGCAACCAGAGCCGGATGAATAAGGACGAATTCAATGCCTGGTTTCAGCAAATCTGGACCCTGACCGGCGCCTCCACCCGCGAGCACCCGGCCCCCTTCCCTTACGAGTTGGCGTTTCGCCTGGTTCGAATGTTCTCGTTCACGGGCGACACAGTGTTGGACCCGTTCTGCGGAACTGGAACCACGATGGTCGCGGCGATGAAGACGGGGAGGAACAGCATCGGGGTGGAGATCGAGCCGGCCTATATCGAGCAGGCTAGAGCGAGATTAGAGCGGGAAAATCATTCGCTGTTCGGGGACGTGGGAGTTCAATACGAAGCAGCGTCCGATGCCCACGGACATCAAGAGGGGCAGGCCCGCGAGGGTGCTTCGAGATATTGGAAGAGTGGCGAGCGCCGTGGAGCCGGATTGCGCAAGAGCGAAACGACGAGGCGTCAGGCCATATCAAGATTCAAGACCTGACCGTTCGCAGTAACAGCAGTACGTCTAGCGGGTTAAAGTCCCGTCCAAGGAGTTGTCCGTACGCCTTGGTAGCATGAGGAAGCGGCGTCGCGGTAACGCGGGGTCGTGAGTTTCCACACAGCGAAATAGCAGGCCGTA
>JACQCD010000001.1 GCA_016201825.1 Nitrospirota bacterium
GGCTCAACAACAAGATCCGGGTCCTCCAGCGCCGGGCCTACGGCTACCGGGATGAGGAATATCTCAAGCTCAAGATCGTGGCCGCGTTCCTTCATCCGTTGCCTCGGAATGTGGAAAAGGACCCACTGTGATCCGCGAAGACCCCCTTTTTAGATGGAAGACGAAAAGAGAGGCTGCCGTGTCGTGTTTCCACCGTGCAACCCTGACAGGCTACACGAGTAACGAATTAGGGATGTCGATTGAGAATAATGCCAGGCTTGGCGTTGTAAAGATCGCAGAACGGCGGTGTGCTTAAGGGTACGCGCGTATGGTCAGGATCAGGGTACTCGACGACGTCGCGATCAAAGATATAGGTAGGGTTGAAGTCGTGATCCCACTTCTTACCAAAGACTGCATGAAGCGGGTCAAACAGGGTGTCTACGCCGCCCTCGAGAGATTGGGAAATACCAAAAACAGGCGCCTGTTCAACGTCCCTCATAGGAGGATAGTGCTGGAGCCACAAAAAGTCACCCGCAAAGATCATCTTCCAGATGGGAAGTTGCGCGTAAAACTTCAGGGTAATGGTTTTCCCTTTGCGTTTTAATTCTTTGAGGAACTCGATAGATGTTCGAATTTCTTCCTGGTATTCAGGGACCCTCCTCTCAAGAGCTGCGGCCCTTTGCTTCGTTTGGAATGCCTCGGGGTGCAAGAGTAAGATCTTAATCTCTGCCTGGGTGCTTTCGATGATCGTGCGGAGTTTGAGACCTGCGTCGTGATCTCGCACAAAGGTATTGACCCCGGTTGCGCCAAGAATTTCTATTAGTCGCGCGCCGCGAATCTTCTCATGAAGAAGCGCCCTGTTCTTCGCACGGTCATCCGTAGATTCATTGGGAGAGGCGGAAAATATCCCACTCCATTTACGGATTGTACGGCCAAGGCGAACCCGCTCAAAGAGATAAAGGCCTACCCCTACAATTAAGGATACAAAACCAACAGCTGGGATGGAGACCGGGATCGCTGCCATAAGCACACTAAAAATGCTAGCGCCAGACAATACGGCAAGTATGGCTCCGCCAACGGATGGCCAATGCTCTCTAAGAAAATCATAGACGGCATGCCCAAAAACCTCACGCGCGAGGTTTTTAACGCTCTCGCTAAAAGGGTGTCGTTTGGCCATGATGGGGAGCAGTATAAACGCGAAAAGGCCTGGCATGCAAGGCCAGGCCTTTCGATCACTGCGAGGGTCTTGTCGCGGAGCTATTCTCTGGGGTCAATAAACGCCGACTTGCCTTTCATCTGCCGCCACATCACTCTATCCATGAAGCGTACAGTGGGTTTCGCAAGGAACTTAAACCAGATCACCATGCCAACAAACGTTATGGCTCCCCCACCCAATACATTGATCAAAAAATCAGTCAAAAACCTCATGTGTCCCTCGCTTTGCTGACTGTTGTAAAGAGCTTGCATATCCCATGTGAGGATAACTCAGTATAACAGTCTCAAAGAAACAGTCAAGTAAGGTGCGTTATCCACATCTATAAATTGTAAGAGTCCGGTCACAAAATGGAGGGATTAATTTAATCAACTATGGTATTCCTCGTTATCCTTTCTTGTATTACTCATAGGTACATAGAAAAATTACGGTACACTCTCATACTTTTACAACAGAAAGTCAATAAAAAAGTCCAAAAGCAGATGGCTGGCGATCACTACAGCCACGTTGAAAAAATAAGCAAAATATAAGCCATAAGAAAAAAATTAGCAAAAACAATGGTAGTAGAAAAAACGGTGGGTGGGTTCCAAAAGACGCAATACATTGAACGGTCAACGGAAGAAAATAGCTGCCCAAAAGTCCCCAACAAACACCGACAACTGAGAACGAGTGTGTACCATCATCAGGAGCAAAAAGCAGGGAGTCCATAAGAGGGGAGAGAAGAGCACAGGATGGTGGACGATCGCCGGAGCGGCGCTCCGTCGAGCAACCCGCGCCGTTTGGCGCGGCGAGCTTGCGCTTTATTCTTTGTGACGAAACCCGATCGAACACCGGCGGGGATCCGGCGGGGTGAGGCGACGGTGGGAAAAGGGTAATCGTTTTAGAAACCGCCGGCGACCGCGCCGGTGGCGAGAGCTATTTCGGATGGGGGATGATGGTAAGAATGTAGTACGTGTCGCCCTCGATCCGAAAATAGAACCGCCAGTTTTGATCAATCCGGGCTTGCCAGCGGTTTTCGGTGTCGTCGTATTTTTTCGCCTGAAGGGACGGGTGCCGGGGATTGGAAAGGAGAAAGCCAAGTTGCTTTAAGAACTTAGCTTTCAGACGCGCAGGGAGCGCGTCGTACTGTGCGGCGGCTCGCGTCGCAAGAACGTATTTCACGCCGTGCGGCGCCGTGCCGCCCGTCTTCCCACCTTCCGAGACTTGGCGAAGCGCTCGAGGGCGCGAGCCCCTTCCTCGACCGTCTCAAACGGGCCGAGGTAGCGACCAGCTTTGATATCCGCCTCGGCGAGCGCAATTTCCCGATCAACCAATGTTTTCGGGGAAAGCTCAAGGTGCCCGTTTTTGACTGTGGCCTCCAGGAGGTCTCCCACCTTCAGGGAAAGCTTGGCGCGGATGTCCGCTGGCACAGTAACCTGAAATTTGTCTTTGACCTTTACGATAGGCATACGCCCACTCCTCTCGTTAGAATTTCTAACTTTCTGAGTTTACCACGATGGCAGGCAGAGTCAAGATGGGCGCTCCTTACGGAAACAACTTCTCGATCACACTCAGAGGCAGGAACAGCCTAGCCGGCTGATCCGCAAAGGGGATGAACTCGTAGCGCCTGTAAAACGCCACCGCGCGCGCGTCCTTCGCATCGACGATGACTGCGAGCGCAGCAACCTGGCGCGAAGCCTGCAAGCTGCGGCACAGGGCATCCATGAGAAGATGCTCTCCTGCGCCCTGCCCCTGAAACCGCCTATCGATGGCCAGGCGCCCCAGCAGCGTCGCCGGGACGACCGGGTACCGGGGGAGTTTCTTTGCCACGGTCTCCGGCCACTCACCAATATCCACGCTGATGGCCGAAAGCGTGTAGTACCCGAGAACCGTGTTGCCCTCGCCTTCACACAGCACGAACGGAGCGGCCACGCGCTTGCGCGCGTCCTGCCCCGCCTGGGCCCGCAGGTAGTGATCAAGCGGCTCGCTGCCGCAGGAAAACCCTGACCGGTCGTGCTGTCTGCCGAGCGCCTCAACCCGATAGCGCGTCCCGCCTTTTTCCCCTGACAATTAGGAGATCCCCGCACGGTCCTTGTAGCGTTTCGCCGCCTGCCGGAGCGCCTTCCCGGGCGCGGCGGGCTGGAGCAGCGCCGCCACAAAGTCCTTGCGGTCACGCTCGCTCAATGTCAACACGTCATACGCGCGCAATGCCCTCTCCGCGGCTTCCTGCACGCTCGTAATCAGAAAATCCGTCAGGGACCGACCCTGCAGGGATGCCGCACGTAAAAAGAAATTCTTCTGCGCCTTGCTGACCCGCGCCTCAAGCCGTTCCGACCGGGAAGCCTTCCCAGCCTTCTCCATGTCTTTCGTGATCATGATTGTCTCCTGTCCCGACGGGCTCAAGTGTACGGCAGTATGCCGTACAAGTCAACAGAGACACATTTCTCGGGCCAAGCGCTATGCGCCGCGGGCTCCGAGCCCTTTCAGGCCTCGGCGATCCGGTCACGATCCCTTTCGCTGAAATCCGTGGCGGCTGCTTCGCTCCCGCCGCGGCTGCCATCACCCGCCGCAGTGCACTGTCAAGTAAGTGTTTGTTTCCGTCGGAAACGATGTGAACAATTGACCGAATTTATGAGCACCTGAAATCGTTTCCGGCCGACCTCATCGTGACGCCCCACGCCCGACCGTAATGACGGAGACCCCGCCAATCTCCCGGACACGCGCGGCCGCGTGTTGCGGTTGAACCCACACCTGGCGGGTCACTCCCAAGCGGTGCCACTTCATCATCTTCGCCCGGATCTGTTGTTGGCTGTAGTGACCGCTGTCGGCTTCCACCACCACAAATTCGCCCGTGTCCGAATCGGTGAAGACGGCGTCCGGTCGGCACGAGCCGACCCGCAGGGCATCGGCGGCATTCAGACGAGCCGCGAGCCGGAAATCGTGAGGCCGTCCCAGCGTGAAATAGGCATGGCTGGTCAACAGCTCGTGGTAGTTGGTCCGCTTGGCCCCGGTGACCGGAAGATCCCCGCCCCAGGCCTTGGCGATCTCGCGACTGGCGAACTCGTAGACTCTCGCAGACGGTTGGTCGGTGATGTGGAGCGTCTGGCTGCGGATCAAGCCAGCGGCTTCCAGCCGGTTGAGCGAGCGCGCCGCACCGGACTTGAGGTGGGCATAGTGGTGGCGCTCGGCCAGATCGGACGAGATCAATTGAACCCGGGCGAGGTCACGCAGAAAATCTCGGTCGGCAGCGAGGAGGCGGATCCGGAGGCCGGTCGTGGTCTGTCTGAGGAGAGCGCTGGTCTTGGGGTTCTTCACGTGGCCAACCTCCCGGTGAGCGGCGAGAACCCCATCGCTGATGCCTCGGCTGAACGAGCGCCGAGCACGGCCTGGTTAGCGGAGCGAAGCGAGGCTAACTGGGCCACGTCTGTGCGAGGCATGAAAAGAAGGCGCGCAGCGCGCAGACCGCGAAGCGGTCTGCCTTATTTTCATGCGAGTTCAGCCTGTCACGGCTGACGAAGTCAGCGCTGATAAGCCGTGACTTTCAATATGATGCGCCATAATATTGGAAAGTTGTATCGAAAACAATCCAAAACGACGCAACCGCTTGCGGCCCGTTAGGGCGTTGCTGCTATCTTCCGGGAGTTTTGGGTTAGGAGCGTTGTAAAAATAAGACAGTGAAGACAGTGATCGCATAAATTAGGAAAGTCTGATTAAGTCCCCGCAATTTGGTGTATGATAGCCCATCCCTTGCCAGGATACCGCATGCGCCAGATGATGTTTGGGGCGAATTCGTCCCCACTTTTCCGCCCACGAGGTCCCTTAGCGCCACGAACCAGCCGCGCACGAAGTTGATCCCACCGGACACATGAACCGAGAGAATCCCTTAATACGAAGGGGTTGGGGTGGGTTTGCGATCCGTGTCATCTACCGTTTCACCCGGTTCATGTTGTCTCCTGATCTCACTCTGATCGTCGGCCGGGGGCCTTCCTCTCCTCCCGCGTTGTTTGGAATGAACCGCCCTTCGAGAAACGCTACGACGGCCTGATCCAGGGCCTTCAGGTGAATGCTGACCCGTTCTTCAAACAGAAGAGAGGTCGGAGTTTCAAGAATGAGACAATGCGGGGTCCCCAACCGGTAGAGGTAAAGGGCCAAGGACCAGCCGGTTGTCCGACGGTGCCAGTTGGTTGGACGAATGACCCCTCCGTGGTTGGTCCGGCCGTCGATCGTGGGCCGTCGGTCAATGGGAGCGATCTCACGAATCGCGGAGACGATGGATGGACCAAGCCTAGGCCCGCGTTCCCGCTTTGCCTCATAGAGATAAAAGCCGTTGGCGTCGACATCGTCGTGGCAGCAGATGAACAGGTCGTATCGGTCTTTGGACGCGGCTTGACGCGCCCATAACACCTCCTGGGGTGGATGGCGCTGATGGAATTCTCGGTTGAGGTCTATCCCTTCCCCATTTTCCCGTGTTCCACGATCGTACCCCATCGGATTGAGACAGGGAAACGCGGACAGGAAGATGCTGCCGTCAAGGTTGGGCTTCTTCTCAAGAAATCGAACGACGGCTTCCACTCCAGCAGGCTCATCACCGTGAACCCCCGCCGCCAGACAGATCCTCCGCAGGGCCTCACCCCTGGAAATTCCTTGGGAGTGGACACGATAGAACGGATAATCTGACGAAGGCGCCCCGACATGGCCCAGACACTCGCGTCCGAACCCAGGGATGTGAGCAAGGCGATCGATCAGGTCGTGGTAGCGACCCATTTTTAGAGCCAATGCCTCAGCCACCAGCGCTCAAAGAGGACCTTCCCCCAGTGCCAGTGGTAGCCGGGGCTTCGCATTGTCACCTTCGGCTCCGGTGTGGCGTAGAAGTCCCCGCTGGCAAAGCCGGCGCGGCCCGCCCCAAGCTCCAGGAAGCAGTAGCCGCGGCCGTTGAAGAGATGAGTAGGCTTACTCCCCTCCAACTCCGCAGCGATGTTCTTGGCCACCGTCTCGGCCTCGTAATGGGCAAAGACCCCGGCCTTGGGGAGCGGTTTCCCGACGGGAAGCATGATCGAGGTGATGTCACCGATGGCATAGACTCCCTCGTGTCGCGTCTTTAAGCTTTTGGGATCGACGGGGATCCAGCCCGACTCCCCTGTAAGGCCCGAATCCCGTGCCACTCGAGGGGCCCGATGCGGCGGGATCGCGATGAGGAGGTCGTAGCCGACCCGCCGGCCGTTCTCAAAGAGGAGTTCCTTTCCCTTCGGGTCGACCGAAGCGATCTTCATCGTCGGGTGAAGGCCGATCCCCCGCCCTTCGACCATCTGTTTGACGGCAGTGCCGACCGCAGGCCCGGCCACCGGCATCGGGAGCGGCTCCGGCGTGTACAGGGAGAGATCCACTTTTGTTTGAAGACCCCGCCTCTTGAAATAGTCGTCCAGAAGCATCGCCGCCTCATACGGCGCCGCGGGGCACTTGAAGGGAGTCGCGGCGATCAGGATCACCACGCGCCCTCCAGGGAAGCCGCGCACCGCCTCCCAGAGCCGCAACGCCCCCGACGGCTCGTAGAAGGAATGGGCCGCCTCCGCCAATCCCGGGACGGTTTCCGGGGCGAGATCGGCCCCCAGGCTGATGATCAGGGAGTCATACGAGAGGATCTGTTCTCCGGCCGCCACCGTCCGCGCCGCCGGGTCGATCCGGGTCACCTCGGTCTGGATCACTTCGATCCCCTTCCGCGATAGGGGAGCAAGAGGCCGACGGATTTGTTGGAGCTCCCTCTTCCCCACGATCAGCCAGAGGAGGGACGGGGCAAAGACTGCATCTGGCCGTTGATCGATGAGGACGACCCGGTGATCGCGGGAGATTTCTTTTCGCAAGACATTGGCGGCGACTTGTCCCCCGATCCCGCCGCCCAGGATGAGAATCGTTTTCCCCGCCATGGTTGCCTCCTCCTGATCAGAACTTCAGGAACCTGTCTGCGTCTGCATATCTCACGACCCGGCCTCCGTCGCCAGGAACCCGACGATCTCATCTCGCTCTGGATCCGTGATCACCCGCCGGTCCATCGCCCGCATGTTCTTCCGCATCCGATCGACCACGACCGGCCATTCATCCGCCGTGTGAAGAGTCGGATCGGGCAGGGCGTGACACTGGGAGCAGGTCTGCCGAAAGAGCGCCAACCCCGGGGTATCCGGCGGCCCCAGCGCTTCGACGTTGGCCGGCCGGAGCGCGTGCCCCTGCAGATAGGCGAGAATGGTTTCCTGTTCTTCGCCCGCCGGGGCACGAATGGGCATCATCCGCCGTCGCATCATCCCACCCATGCCTCCCATGCCCGACATCATGGCCATCCGGTTGAACATTCGCGCCTCCACGGCCGGCCATTCCTCGGCCGTGTGCATGGCCGGAGCGGGAAGGTTGTGGCACTGGGTGCAATAACGGATCAGCAGCGTGGCTCCCGGGCTGTTCGGATCGGGCAGGCGCTCAGGCGTAATGCCCGGTGGGAGGCGGCCGCTCATCATCTCCTGCATCATGGCCCTCATTCGGGGATCGTGCATCATTCCCCCTCCCATCATCGGCATCATGGCGATTCTGGGAAACAGCGCGCCGTCGGCCGTCGGCCACTCACCCAACCACGTCGTGATCGAGACACCGGCCGTCCCGACCACCACGAACATCAGCGCCAACACGAGTACGCGATTCGTTCCCATGGAAGGGTCTCTGCTCCCCTCTATGCCAAATCCCGTTTTTTCTCCTCGTACTCGTCCTTCGAGATCTCGCCGCGGGCATACCGTTTCTTTAAAATCTCAAGAGCAGACTCTTCCGTCCTGCTCGCCCCACCCACAGCCTTCTGCCCCACCCAGACCACCAGCAAGACGATCCCTGCAATGACGAGAATCCAGAAGATAAGATTGAACACCATCCAGATACCCATATTCCAGCCCATCATCCCGCGATCCATCGATGATCTCCCGTTAAAAGGTCAGCACCTGGTCACTGTCCTTGATCCAGCGGGCCAGATCCGCCATGATCCCGATCGTCATGCCATTGGCCAGATCCTCGGTCGTCAGCCCCCGAGCCTTGCAGCAGGTCCCGCAGGCCCTCACCTCGGCGCCCTTGGCGATGAGGTGCTGAAGCATCTCGCCCAGGTTGTAATACCCCTTGGGAACGTCCTGGCCCTTCTTGGCCATCCCGACGGCGTCTCCGAGCAGAAAGAGGTTCACGCGGCTCTCAACCACGGTCAGCGCCTGGGCCACCCGAAGCGCATTCCAGACTTTCTCGGTCCCGTAGGGTGGGTCTTGCAGAATCATGGTCACCGTGTCCATCGGCGTTCCTCCTGATGGCGTCCTCAAAATTCGTACCGTGCAACGACATACACATCGTCGTTTCGGTTGAGTTGCCCGAAGGCGGTTGTCTCCGTTTTTCCCCCGAAGAGATTCGCCCCGATCGCGCCCCAGAGCGCATCGCTCACGCTGTATCGCACCTCCGGGATGAGATCGTAGTCCTCATCCGTCGGGCTATAGAAGGCAAAGAAGGACAGCCGGAGGGTTTGGTAGCGGAAAAGCTGGGTCAGGCGGACGGTCAGCAGTTGGCACAGGCGGTCCTGAACCGGAAAACCAGGGGGAAGCGCGTCGCGGTACGGACCGTAATCGAACAGGTATTCTCCATAATATTGGATGCCCGTGATCAGATCGCTCCAGGGCTGTCGTTGATAACCGACCAGATACCTGACCGAGGAATTGGGAATCGCCGGGTCGCTGCCGGTTCGGTCGTCCATGGAATCGTAGTACGCCGCTTCGAGCGCCATCACGCCGCCAAGCGCGTTTCCCTGGGCACTGGCGCCGTAGGTGGCCAGCCGGGGGAAGAAGAGCGTGACTTGCATGGGCGAGGCCGGATCGTCGGGTCTCATGCCCGGCGTGGTGAAGAAGCCTCTGGAGGCATAGACCGCCATATCAACACCCAAGAGATTGCGAGACAGCCGTAATGCCATCGCGGTGTTTCCAAGCTCCGCCCGTGGCTCTTCAGTCACGCGCGGCACACCCGGAAACGGATCAAACGCGAAGAACCGCCGGCTGGACGGGAGTTGGTCGGCCTGGAAGAACGGGACCACGACCAGTTCGATCGACACCGCATCGGTGAACACATCGACCTTGGCCGCATCCGAGCCGATCTTCAAATATTCGAGGGGCCGGCCGGAGAAGTCTGAGCGGGTGCCGGCATCTATCGACCTCAGGAGACGAAAACGGCTTTCGATGTTTCGAAATAACGAAATACCATATGCCTTTTTTTCGATTGCCGTCAAGCGCGATCCCTGAACACGACAAAGAATCCCCGTCAGCAGACGTGCCGAAACCGCTTTCGCTTCGGAGTCATCCCAGCCTCCATCGTCTCGGGCCTCATCGCTGCCCCTCTGCCACGATGGCGATAAACGCTCCCGCCCCTGGGAGAAGCCGCTTGAGCAGATGGTCCACCCTGCGTGCCCGTTTGAGGAACCCGCCGCTTCGAATGGGGGGAAGATGAAGGACGACGCGCGCGGCGCGCGGCATCAGCCCGTTGCGACGAAGGAGTCGCTCCAGTTCGCGTCTGCTCCAGAAATGCGCTTGGTTGTAGATCGTGTTCTTCACCAGACCCTTCAGCCGTCTGACCAACGCCCACGAACTCCAGCGGTTCAACTCCCCGATCACCACTCGACCATCCGGCGTGATTACCCGGCGCATTTCGGCGACCGCCTGATCGGGCTCGGACACGAAGCAGAGCGACGTGACGGCCACGGCGAGGTCGGCGCTCGCCGACCGAAGAGGCAGCGCCTCGGCCGAGCCGCATACCCAGAAGCCAGGAAGACCAGCCGCACGAAACTTTTCGCGGGCAATCGCGAGCATCTCAAATGACGTGTCGACACCGACCACGCGCACCCCTCGACGCGCCAGCTCCAGCGCGTAGATGCCGGTTCCGCACCCGATGTCGATGGCCCGTGAGCCGGGTATGACGTCGGCCAGACCAACGATCGCCTCCTGCTCCAGGGCATGAGCAAAAGCTCCCAGCGGCGTCTGATACCAGCGATCGTAGCGGGCGGCGAGATCTTGAAAAGCGGATGGTGCCATACTGGTATATGTAGAGCAGTCGGCGAGAGGACTCCATCCCCCCAAAGGAGGTATAGGGCCGAATTGACGAATCGCAGAAGGGGTGCCGTACACCACTCGTTTGGACTCTAACCTCACTCTTAGGGTATCGAAGCAGTGACGGCGATATAGCGGCAGAGGATCAGAGGATCATTCGATGCAAATCATCACGCGGCAAGGAACAATGCACTATGAGTGCAGCGAATGCGGTCTTTTCTACGCAGAAGAAGACTGGGCTCGACAATGCGAAGCATGGTGCAAGGAGCATAAGAGTTGCCGTCTCGAAATCACCAAACACGCAGTGCGTGCGAATGAAAAACCCCATGACTCGTAGAGCTTTGGATAAGGAGCAAACCATCACCTCCTCTACAGAGATTTGTGTCGCGGCGACGATGCGCGTTTTCGGGCCCAAAGGAACGGTCACGTGACGCTCACCCGTCCCTGGTCGGTTGGACCACACTCGCCTTAGAACCGGTGATACATGCTCAGTCCGCCGTACGCGCCGCGGCGATGCGGACCGCCGGGCGACCAACTGTCCTTGTATCCGCCATGGAAGGCGATGGAGAGACGTTGCGGCATGATCATCCATTCGAGGAACGGTCCGCTTTGAGCAGCCGCGCTCTCGTCGTTGCCTTGACCGATGCCCTCGCCGCCGACGAAGAACGACACGGGGTAGGTCCATTCAAGGTTCGTCGCCTGCCATCGCACGGCAATGCGGCTGAAGAGATAACGGGCGGCTCCGGCATAGTTGGCGGAGAGGAACCCGCGCCATCGCCGTCCAAGACCAAGATCCGCGTCCGCTTGTAGAACGCCACCCCCCGTGACGCTGGTCTCTTCACCCCCGGCGTCGCTTCGACGATCCTCCCACCGGGTCTCATACCCGCCCAACACCGCGACGCTTCCCCAAGCGAGCGTCGTTCGCACCCCGGTCATCGCAGTCACGCCCGGCGAGGTGACCGACGTGGCGATCCCCGAAGACTCGAAGGAGTAGTACAAGTAGCTCGCGGACAACCGGGTCACCAGGGCGAAGCGGGCCCCGACCGACTTGACCGCACCCGCCCCGACAAAGCCATAGCCTTGGCCGAAGCCGTCGCCTTCCCAGCCGGCCAACCCCTCAAGGGTGACCGCGGCCTTCGCGGACGGGGCGACCGTCACGAGAGCGAGAACCGCAAAGACCGCGAGCAGAGATCGCTTGAGTCGCTGAGAGGTGATCATCGTGGCGCCCGGTTCAGGACCAGTTCGGTGATCCGCCAACCGTCCTTCCGTTTAGTGAACGTCCAGCGATCGCCCCGCGACAAAAAGACGGTTTGGATGCCCCCCGCCGTCTGGATCTCGGCGCGCAGGTCGTTGACCACGGTCGCGCGATCGCCTTCGATAAAGACCGACGCGTCCGTATGAGCCAACGACAGGTACCGTCGCTGCGAGAATTCCTGAACGTACCGTTGCTTGATGCCCCCGGCACCCTGCCAAAGCCGATCGTCGCCCTCGTCGTTGACCGTGTAGTTGGCGTCCCGGATCACGCCGTCGGGATCCCACAATCGGACCGCCTGATCGACGTCGGCTTTCAGGGCGGCGTCCTCTTCGAGAAACAGCACGGCCTTGATCTGGGTCGACGTCGGCGCCGTGATCAGCCCCGGCGCGACAAGCGGCGTCTGGAACGGGTTGGCCCGGAAGAGTTGTTCTCGCTCCGGCGCCAACGTGATGGCGAGATAAAATAGGAGGGATACCCCCATGGCCACGCCGAACACGGCGCGCACGACGGGTCGGTCCAGGATCATCGACGAGAAGCGCAACCCGGTAGTACGCGAGGAGGCCGCCACGTACGCCGGTTGTACGCTCCGTGCTTCGCTGCGATAGCTCCACAGGCTACCGACCGGCGCCGCGGCGTAGATCAGCGTCTGCCAGAGCAACAGCCCGATCATCACGGCCGCGGCCGGCGATGGCGGGACCTTCCACGCCAAGGCGACCGCCGCGGCCAGGCACAGCCCGGCGATCACCGTCTCGCGGGACACGATGCGCGCCGCGTGCCACGGATCAACGGCCGTTCGCTTCTTGGGGGTACGGAGGAACACGCCCTGGGGTTTGATCAGCCCTAGGACACAGGCGAGGGTCACCACCCACGTCAAACTCAACAGGATCGTGAACGCCGAGAGGGCCTGGCCCCACGTACAGCCTACGCGGTGGCGCAACACCCACAAAAACCGGGAGACCCCGATAAAGATGAAGAGGAACGGCGTCACGACGACAGCCCCGGCCATGGGCTGCATGAACAGCGACCCGCCCAGGACGAGCGCGCCCGAGCCGAGGAGCAGTAAGACGGTGAATCCGAACGTCAGCGGGTCGTTGAGCCATTGCAGGCCGCCGATCAAATAGTCCCACCGCTGCGCTCCAGTGAGGCGATGGCCCGGATCGACCCACCGTGCCCACGGCATGAGCGATCGCCAGTGCGCCTTCAGAATCTGCATGCCGCCGAAGGCCCAGCGAAAGCGCTGCTTCTTCAGCCCCTCGAAGTTGAGCGGCATCAGGCCTCGCCCGTACGAGACGTCGAGGTAGACCGACTCGTACCCGCGATCCAGGATTCGCAGGGAGAGTTCCGCATCTTCGGTGATGCACCACTCGTCCCAGCCGCCCAGTTCCCGCAGGACGGACTTGCGGATCAGTCCCATCGTGCCGGCAAAGATGATCCCGTTGTGCTCGTTGCGGGAGGCCATCGACACTTTAAAGAAGTACAGGTAGGAGTGGTAACAGGCCGTGGCGTACCGATCGTCCGCCGCCACGTCGCGGTAGTCCTGCGGGGTCTGGACGAACGCCAGATCGGGATTCTTGAAGAAGCCCACGCAGTCTTTGAGGTAGGTGGGCTCGACGATGTAATCCGAATCCACCACCCCGATGATCTCGGCGTCGGGCGCGGTCTGCGTGAGCGCGTAGTTGAGGGCGCCGGACTTGAAGCCCGGCCAATTCTCCAAGTGAAAGAACTTGAACCCGAGCGCCTTGCAATGCGCTTCGATCGGCCGCCACAACCGCTCGTCGGTCGTGTTGTCGTCGATGACGATGACTTCGTAGTTGGGATAATCCAGCTTGGCCAATGCGTCCAGAGTCTCCTTGACCATCTCGGGCGGTTCGTTGTAGGCGGGCACGTGGAGCGACACTTTGGGGAAGTAGTCCGTCGTGGGCTGGGGGCGGCGGGCGCGTGTCCAGCGGACGCGGCCTATCACGTCCAAGATTTCGTAGCTGCTGGCGACGAGGAGGATCAGCGCGAAGGTCTGCATCGCCACCAGCACGCCCGCGAAGGCCAAGCTCAAGGGCCCGAGGTGGGCCTGGGCCGTGACGGCCACGACGTACACCAGGAACAACGCGCTCACCGACACGGTGGTCGCCATGCCAGCGTGGGCGACGGCGTTCCAGCGCTCCAGCAGGGCGATGGTCGCCACGCTGATCGCGGCGGGAAACGCCAACCACGCCAGCGGAGGCGTAGCGGTGCCCGATCGCGTCAGCACCCACCAAGCCGCCGCTTGGACCGCGCCGACGTAGACGAGTGACAGCAACCAGTGGCCCCGCTGGAGTCGCGATGCCCCGACGTAGGCGACGGCCCAACTGAGACCGAGGCAGATGGATTGATGGACGAGGAGCTGAACCAGATGGTCGATCAGGGACCTCCCCTGCGGGTCGCGTGGCACGGGAAAATCCGGTCACAGCGACCCCCGAGCAGGAGACTACCGCCCGGGCCGGGATATTCTGAACGGTTCCATCAAGGGCCCCCCGTACAAAGATGTACACAAGCCTGTCACGATTCGAGACCCCAGTATGCGCGCCCCGAACCCCAATTTCTCAACCCCATCGGGCGGCAAGAGTCACGTTCGAGGCAAAGTGCAGGTGGATGTAGCTCGCCACCACGTTCCGCCAGTGGTAGCCCTCCACGCCCGCCGGTCCGCCGCGCCGGCCCACGACGGCGTAAGCCCGCATGAGCTTGCCGTCCGGCTGGGGTTCGGCCACCCACTCCGAGTAGTGGAATTCGTGCCCCCGCACGCGGGTGCCTTTGGCAAGATGCGGCAGGTCATCCAGCGCCTCGACCTCGCGGTAGCCGAGCGCCTTGCGCCGGGGCAGCATGCGGACCTCCCCGGGCAACAGCCCGACCATGGGATGCCGGGCGCCGTCCAGGGTGTGGAGGGCGCGGGTCAGATACATGAGGCCGCCGCACTCGGCGTAGATCGATCCGCCCTCCCGTCCAAAGCGGGCGATCGCCTCCCGCATGGGCTCCCCCGCGGCGAGCCCCGCGGCGTGAAGCTCCGGATATCCACCGCCGAGATACATCCCGTCCATGCCTGACGGAAGCGTCTCGTCGCGGAGCGGCGAAAAGAAGACCAGTTCGGCCCCGGTCGCCTCCAAGAGGTCCAGATTGTCGGGGTAGTAGAACGAGAACGCCTCGTCGCGCGCCACGCCGATCCGGCGGCGACGCCGGGGATGAACCGTCGGTGGCGCCAGGATGTCCAGGAGCGGCGCGCGTTCTGCCAACTCCGTGATCGCGCGCAGATCGAGCCACTCCCGCGCCAGCGACGCCAGCCGCGCCCGCACGTCGTCGGTGAGGGTCGTGCGGTCGGCGCCCACCAACCCGAGGTGACGCTCGGGGATCGCGATCCCTGCCTCCTCCGGCAGTCCGCCCACGACCGTGAGCGGTGTAGCCCGCTCGACGGCTTCTTTGAGCCACGCCAGGTGACGTTTGCTCCCCACCCGGTTGAAGATCACGCCAACCAGCGGCACGTCGGGATCGTACCGCGCGCAGCCAAGCGCCAGCGCCGCGGTGGTGGTGGCCATGCCCGAGGCGTCGATCACCAGCAGCACCGGCGCGGCCAGCCACTTGGCAATCTCGGCCGTGCTGCCGGCTTCGGTGTCCGGCCCCGCGCCGTCGTAGAGCCCCATCACGCCCTCAATCAGTGCAACCGAGGCGCCAGCGCTCCCTCGGCCGAGCGATTGCTTGCACGCCGCCTCCCCCATCATCCATCCGTCGAGGTTGCGGCACGGGCGGCCGGTGGCCAGCGCGTGGTAGGTGGGGTCCAGGTAGTCAGGCCCGACCTTGAACGGCTGGACGGTCAGGCCGCGTGCCTTGAGGGCCAACGTAAGCGCGAGGGTCACTGTCGTCTTACCTGCCCCGCTGTGCGTACCGGCGATGACCAGGCGGGGCAGTGTCACGCCGGCTCCTTTGACGCCTGCCGGTAACCGTGCGAGAACGCCGCGTCGTAGAGGCGCGAGCGCGTGCCCTCGGCGGTGAGGAATCGCCCCACGAAGATCAGCGCGGTCTTGGTGATCCCCGCCCCGCGGATCAGCGCGGCGAGGTCGGCGAGCGCGCCCGACACGATCACGATCCGCTCGTCGGGCCAGCTCGCGCGGTAGACCACGGCCACCGGCGTGTCGGGCGGGTAGGCCGCGAGCAAGTCGGCCTGGACCTGTTTCGCGAGATTGGCGGAAAGAAAGAGCGCCAGCGTCGCCTGGTGCCGGGCCAGCTCGGCGAGGCGCTCGGTCGGGGGCATCGGCGTCCGTCCCTCGGCGCGCGTGAGGACGACGGTCTGCGAAACCTCGGGCACCGTCAGCTCCCGGCCCAGCGCGGCCGCCGCGGCGAGGAACGAGCTGACGCCCGGCACGACCTCCACCTCCAGGCCGGCTTCGATCAATGGCCGCGCCATCTCGCCGAGCGCCCCGAACAGGCCGGGGTCGCCGGAGGCCAGGCGCACCACGCGCCGGCCGGACGAGGCGGCGCGGACCATCACGTCGACGATGTCCTCCAAGACCATCACCGCGCTGTCGTAGCGTTCGGTCTCGGGACGCAGCAGGGCGAGCACTTCGGGGCTCAGCAGCGACCCGGCGTAGACCACGACGTCAGCCTCCTGGAGCAGCCGGACGCTCTTGACGGTCATCAGTTCGGGGTCGCCCGGCCCCGCGCCCACGATGTGGACGGGATACCGCCCGCTCATGCCGCGCCCGATCCCCTGGGATCCGTCCCCGGCGTCCACCCCGCGGGCCGTGACAGCGAGCGGCCCGGCCGGTCGACGCCCTGGTACAAGAGCTCGCCCGAGTCGAGGGCGTACTTGTTGGTATACCCCCTCGGTGTGACGAGGTAGTCCCCGAACCGGGTCGTGTTCGAGTTGCCGATGAGGATCGTCGTCAGCATGCCCACCTCGGCGTCCTTCATGCGGTCCAGGATCGACAGCACGATCCGCTCGCCCTCGCGGTACGCGCTCTTGACCACCGCGATCGGCGTCTCGGGCGCCTTGTACTGAAGCAGGATCTCCTGCGCCCGGCCCAATTGCCAGGTCCGCCGCTTGCTCTGCGGATTATACAGGGCGACCACGAAGTCGCCCCGCCCGGCGGCGTCCAGCCGCCGTTCGATCACCTCCCACGGCGTGAGCAGGTCGCTCAGGCTGACCGCGGCAAAGTCGTGCGTGAGCGGCGCGCCGATCCGCGCCGCCACCGATGAAAGCGCGGTCACGCCCGGTACCACCTCCACCGGAAAGTCGCGCCCCGCCTCCCACCCCGTCTCGCGCAGAACCTCGAACACCAAGCCCGCCATGCCGTAGATCCCCACGTCGCCGCTGGACACAACGGCGACCTTGCGCCCCGCGCGCGCCGCCTCCACCGCCGCCCGGGCGCGCTCGATCTCCTCGGTCATGCCGGTGGAGACGATCTCCTTGCCCTCCAAGAGATCGGCCACCAGGTCGATATACGTCCGGTATCCGACGACGACATCGGCCTCGCGGATCGCTTCACGGGCTCGAATCGTCAGATGTTCGCCGTGGCCGGGCCCGAACCCGACCAGCGATAATGCGCCTTGCATACGATGTTCTCCTGTGTCGTAGGGGTTCGACATGTCGAACCCCTACATTGGAAATGCGATCCGACTGATTGCCAGCGTCGCCTTGGTGGACTTCACCTTCGGCACCAGCAGCCGCTCCGCCCGCGCGTAGACCAGCGATGCAGCTTCCGACACGCTGGGCACGCCGACCCACTTGCGTACCGTCTCGGACGGATTCTCCACCGCCTGAACGTCGGCCAACTCGTCTTTGGTATAGACCTTGAACTCCCAGCGGTACGTCTCGCACAGGAGAAGCAAGGCCGGCTCATCCCGCTTCTGCTCGATCGTCGCCACCGCCTTGACGCTCGCAAGCGCCAGGCCGTGCCGCGCCAGCGTCTCTTTGACGAGCCCGTCGACTTCCTCGAAGCTCGCGCCCCGATCGCACCCCATGCCCAGCACCAAGCTCTTGGGGCGATAGATCACGCAGCGGGAGGCGACGGATGGCGGGAGGTCGAGCACCCGATCACTCACGATCAGGTACGCGCCGAAGACCGCGCCGCCCACCTCGTCCAGCGAGGCAAAGCGCCTGATCTGCGGCGGCAGGGGCGTGTCCCGCGTCCACCACGTCTTCTCCCCCGTCTCCTGAATGAATGCAATCGGCTCCTCGTTGACCACCGCGGCGCTCACGCGCGTGACGTGGGCCTCGCCCTCCAACGTCCAGCCCAGCTCGCGCCCCAGGATATCGACCGGGATCGTCTTGCCCACGTCCGACGCGGTGGTAATGACGGGCGTCGCGCCAAGGATGCGGGCCACCTCTTCGGTGAAAGCGTTGGCCCCGCCCACGTGCCCCGACAGCACGCTGATGACGAATTGCGCGCGGTCGTCGACGACCAGCACGCCCGGGTCGACGTGTTTGTCCTTCAGGTGCGGCGCGATCAGGCGCACCACCGCCCCGAGCGAGACCAAGAACACGATCTGCTTGTAGCGATGGAAGAAGCGGGCGACCTCGTCCTTGAGCGGCGCCTCCATCGTGATCACGCCTGGCTCCTCGCCGGCGAGAAACTTCTTTGATACGAGTAGCTCGCTGCCCGGCAACGCTGTGTGCAGCCGCCGGGCCAGCGCCAGACCGTGCTTGGTGATCGCCACGATCGCCACGTCGGCCATCACAGGGCTCCTTTCTTCACGATCACCAGCGAGAGATAATTGAGCCGCTCGCCCTCGAGCCGACGGAGATCGGTGACGACCCGCTCCTCGGGACTGCCGCAGCGCTCGACGAAGACCGCCCGGTCGAGCAGTCCCAACTTTTCCAGCAGGGTCATCACCTTGGGCATCACGCTGTTGACCTTGAGCAGGACCACCGTATCGAAGTCCTCCAGCGCGCGCAGCAGAAACCCGTTGTCGTACGTGGCGGGGAGCACCGCCAGCCGTTCGTCCGCCATCGCAAGCGGGACACCGGTCCGCGCGGCCGCCGCCATCGGCGACGCCACCGCGGGGATCACCTCGATCGCCACCTGGGGATACCGACGGCGAATGATACGGTCCATATAGACGAACGTGCTGTAAAAGAATGGGTCGCCCTCGGTGATGAACGCCACGTCGCGCCCCGCGAGCAGATCCGCGGCCATCGTCGCCGCCGACTCTTCCCAGATCGGCCGGAGGCGCTCCATGTCCTTCTCCATGGGAAAGAGGAGGCCGGTGAGCATTTGATCGGGCCGCACGTACCGTTCGATAATCTTCGACGCGTAGCTCTTCGCGCCCGGCGCGCAGGCCGGGTAGTAGATCGCGGGCACGGATTGCAGGACGCGCAGGGCCTTGAGCGTCAAGAGTTCGGGATCGCCGGGTCCCACACCGACACCGTAAAATACTCCGGTCGCGCTCTCTCCCTTCCCCCCGCCGTTATCCGTTTCCATTCGCGCCCTCCATCGGCTTCCTCGCCGCCACGATCGTCACGGGATTGAGCGCGTCATAGCGGGTGAGATTCAAGATCGGCTTGGACCGCGAAATCTGCGCCAGCGTGTAATCGACCGGCCAGTCGAGGCGTTGCCAATACCCCACCGTCTCCGCGAGGTTGTCGAGCGTGACCAAGTTGATCACCACCCGGCCGCCGGGGCGCAGGCGGCGGGTCGCCATGTCCAGCAACTCGGCCATCAGGCCCCCGCTGCCGCCGATGAAGACGGCGTCGGGATCGGGCCACGCCTCCAGTCCCGCCGGCGCCTTCCCGCACACGCCCGTAAGGTTCGTCACGCCGAAGCGCTCGCAATTGGTCTGCACCAGCGCGAAGTCGTCGGGATTTTTCTCGATCGCAAAGACCCGCCCCTGGGGGCAGAGCCGCGCCGCTTCGATCCCCACCGAGCCCGAGCCCGCCCCGATATCCCACACCACGCTGTCGGGCGCGAGTTCGAGGCGGGCCAAACTCAACACGCGGATCTCGCGTTTGGTAATGAGCCCCTTCTCCGGCGCCCGGTAGACGAAGACATCATCGGGCAGGCCGAAACGAGTCATGGGGTACGTCTGTGCAAGCGTGGTCATGGGTTCCTCCGTAAAATGACGACATTCAGCGGCGCAAACGCGCCTTCGGCCATGGCCTCGAGCGATCCCGTCCACACGCGCTCGTCCTCGCCGTCGAGATGTTCGCAGACCGATGCCGAGTACCCGCCGCCCCTGCCGATCAGGTATCTCGCGATCGCGTTCGGCGTGTTCGTCTCATCGGTGAAGATGCCGATCGGCGTGGCGCCGCGCTCGATCGAGGGCTTTAAATCCTCGATCGGCTTCGCGTGCAGGCTCACCAGCGTTGCCGCGTGCCACGGCTGGCCCAGCCGGGCAAAAGCCACCTGCATCGCGCTGACGTGGGGGTGGACGACCACCCGCTCGGCACCCAGCCTGCCGACGAGGTACCCCCCGAGCCCATAAAACAGGGGATCGCCGGACGCCAGGACGACGACCCGGAGGCCGTCCGCCGACGCGCCGTCGATCCGCGCGGCAACCTCCTTGAGATTGGAACCGACCTCGATCCGCTCGGCCCCCGCATCCGGGAACAACGCCAGATGCCGCCGGCCGCCCACGAGGACGTCGGCCGACTCGATGACCGCGATCCGCTTGGCGGGCAGGCCTTGGGCCCCGTCGTCCCCGATGCCGATGACCTGAACGGGCGTCATGGGGTGGCCGCCCGGCCGATCAACCGCCCATCGAAATCGGTCAACAGGCATTCGACCGCGAGCGCGCCCTTCACGTGGCGCGACGCGGCGGCGCGCACCCGGTCGGCGAGGCGGTCGAAGAAGCCTTCGACTCCATGTTCAGCGATCAGCTCGGCCACGTGCCGCGCGGTGTTGGCCGACCGGATCGCGGCCACGACCGATTCGCCCGCCCCGCACTCCGCCGCCAGCGCGGCGAGGAATTCGGTATCCACGTCCGACCCCGCGGCGTGGGTCTGCATCGTGCCCTTGGCCATTTTGGACAGCTTGCCGATCATACCCGAGATCGTGACGCGCTCGACCTGCCGCTTGACCGCCGCCTGCAGCGCGAAGCCCACGAAATCTCCCATCTGGATGAAGGCCGCCTCGGGTGCGTTCACCAGTTTCCGGGCGAAGCGCTCGCTCATGCCGCCAGTCGTAAGCACCAAGTGCCGGTGGCCGTTGGCTGCCGCCATCGCCACCGCGACGCTGATCCCCGCCCGAAACGCCGCCGTGGAATAGGGCGTGACGATGCCCGTGGTGCCCAAAATGGCCACCCCGCCCACCACGCCCAGACGCGGCAGCTCGGTCTTCTTCGCCAGTTCCGCTCCGCCCGGCACCGACAACACCACCCGGACGCCCCGCGTCCGCAGCGCGTCCCCGGCCGCCTCCGACACGGCCTGGGTGATCATCTTGCGGGGCACGCGCGTGATGTCCGGCGCGCCCACGTCGAGGCCCAGACCGGGTCTGGTGACGATGCCCACGCCCTCCCCGGCCTCCAAGCGGACCGCGCCCGGCTCGTCAAGCCACGAGACCGTCGCGCGGATTAGCGCCCGGTTGGTCACGTCGGGATCGTCGCCGGCGTCTTTGACGATCCCGCAGGTCACGCGATCCCCGTCAGCGCTGCACTCGGCGACCGGAAACGTCACCGTCTCACCGACCGGCAAGGTCAGCGCCACATGGTCCGGCGTGGGCCCGCCGGCCAGGACGCCGGTCGCGGCCTTGGCCGCCGCCGCGGCGCACGCCCCGGTGGTGTAGCCGGTTCGCATCCCCTTGCCGTCCGGCGCGGGCACGAGGGCTCATCCCCGGCGGACTAGGCCGAGCAGAACGCCCAACCCGGCGACCATCGCGCCCCCGCGCAGCACCTCGGCCCAGACGAGGTGATAGCGATCCGGACTGGCCGTGCCGAGGATCGCGCCGCCGAGCACAAAGAGGCCCCAGACGGCGCACGTCGCGCCCAGCGACCACGCCATCCGACGACGCCGATCGGCGGGGCCGACCAGCGCCAGGATCAGCGCCACGGTGAGCCCCATCAGCGCCCCGCCGACGGTGAACGCCACGAGGTTGGTCGCAAGGCCCCCCTCCATCTCGGGCTGACCGCTCGCCAATACGACGCCGAAGTTCGCAAGCCCCCACAACGCGCCGATGCCCAGGCTGGTCCCGATCGCCGGGACCGAGGGCGACGGCCGGACCTGCTCCGTCACGCCTCGCGCGCCCATCAGTGGCACGCCATGCCGAGGCTGTGCCGGTAGCTATGAAGCCCGTCGTGCGCCCACGCCCCCGCGAACGACGGCCCGAACATGACCACCGCCTGCATCACCAACACCACCCCCAGCGCCAAAACGATGCTGAGAGGCGCCCGCCGGACCGCCGGCGCCGCGTGCGGCATCACCTGTGTCTGCTCCATCGTGCCCTCCTTGTGGTTGGTCACTCGCTCTCCCGCCTACGCCATTCTCAACAACGCATTCACCGTCGCCACCGCCGCCGGCGTCCCGCCCTTGCGCCCCAGCGCCGTGATGAACGGCCAATCGAGGCCCGCGAGCGCGTCCTTCGACTCGGCCGCCGACACAAATCCCACCGGCACCCCGACCACGAGATCCGGCCGGGCCTCGCCCGCCTGAATGAGCCGAATGAGCTCGAACAGCGCGGTGGGGGCGTTGCCGATCGCGTAGATCCCCCCTTGGACTTCCCTCACCGCCTTGCGCATCGACATGATCGCCCGCGTCACGCCCGCCGCCTTGGCTTCGGCGATTACGTCGGCGTCGGAAATGAAGCACCGCACACCCCCGCCGAACCGCGCCAGACCCGCCTTGCTGATTCCCGCCTGGACCATCTCCACGTCGGCCACCACGTCCACCCCGCGCCGCAGCGCCTCAAGCCCCGCGGCGACCGCCCGCGGGTGAAAGCGCAGCCGTTGCGCGAACTCGAAATCGGCCGAGGCGTGAATCACCCGTCGCGCAATCTGAAATTCCTGTGGGCCGAACTCGTGCGCCCCCAGCTCGTCCTCGATGATCCGAAAGCTCTCCGCCTCGATCCGCTCGGGATCGACGATCGCGGGATAGGTCATGTCATTCTCCCGTTTCGAGGCCGCACAACGGCTCGGCCACTTGATGGAACACGAACTCCTTGACCGGCCGCCCGCCGATCAGGTGCTCGTCCACGATGCGATCCAGCGCATCAGGCGTGACGCGGCAATACCACACCCCGTCGGGATAGACGACCAGGATCGGGCCCTCCTTGCAGATCGCGAAGCACTGGCACTTGGTCCGCTTGACCCGACCGGCCCCCTCATCGAGACCCGCGGCGGCCAGCCGGTCTCGCAGCGCGTCGAACAACCGCTCAGAACGGCCCGTCTCCGCGCACCGGCCCTTCACGCAGAGCAGGACGTGGCGCGCGAACGGCTTGAGCGCGGGCTTGGGGACCTCCGGATATTTAATGTCCATGCCCGTGCGCTTCCACCCCGTTGAAGACCAGATCGGGGTCGCGATATTTGCACGTGTCGCAGGACATGAGGATCGGCCCTTCGAGCGTCTCGCGCACGCGCTGCTCCACCACGTCCAGAAACGCCGGATGCCGCCCCAGATAATCCCCCGCCGCGATCTCCACGCCCGGCGAGGCCGCCGCGGCCTCGGCCACGAGCCGATTGATGCGCTTGATCAACACGCCGGTGAAGATGAAGTACGGAATCGCGATCACGCGACGCGCGCCCAAGCGCAGGCAGCGGTCGAGGCCCGAGGGCAGATCGGGCTCGGTGACGCCGATGAAGCAGGTCTCCACCCAGCCGTAGCGCGTGTGCTCCCAGTAGAGGCGCGCGATCTTCAGCAGGTCGCCGTTGGCGTCGGGGTCGGAGCTGCCGCGCCCCACCAGCAGGATCGCGGTCTCGATCCGGTCGCGGGGCGGCAGGCCGCGCTCGACCGCCTGAACGCGCTCATCCACCACGTCCAGCAGCACGGGGTGGATGCCGAGCGGTGGTCCGTAGTGAAAGCGCACGGAGGGATGGCGCGCGCGCGCACGGACCATCTCACGGGGCACGTCGGTCTTGGCGTGGCCCGCGGCGAAAAAGAGCAGGGGCAGCACGACCACGTCCTCGTGACCGTCGCGCACGCAGCGGTCCAACTCGTCGGGGATCGACGGCTCGGCCAGCTCCACGAACGCGGAGTACACGGCGCGCTCGGGCCGACGGCGCTTCAGGCGCTCGGCCATCGCCAGAAACTCCTCGTTGCCCTCGGCGTCGCGGCTGCCGTGCCCCACAAGGAACAGAGCGGGATTGATGGTCATCATATAGTTTCTCCCGGTCGATGGTTGCCGTTGACGTCTCCCGCCGTCTCGGGCGGACGCCGGCCCCAGCGGTCGTAATACAGCACCGACTCCAGCGGCACGCGGCTCTCCCACCCCGCCGTCTCCAGCGTGGGCGCGTCCGGAAACCGGGTCACGTATCCCATGCACAGGTACGCGACGAGGACCACGTCGTCGGGAATTTCAAGGATGCGCGAGACGGCCGCGGGGTCCAGAATGGACACCCAGCCCACGCCGACGCCCTCGGCGCGGGCGGCGAGCCAGAGGTTCTGGACGGCGCACACGGTGGAGTACAGATCCGTGTCCGGGATGGTGTGGCGTCCCAGCACGTGCGGACCCCGGCGCGAGCGATCGCACGTGACGGCCAGATTGATCGGCGCCTCTTCGATCGCCTCCAGCGTCAGGCGCTGATAGAGCAGGCGGCGCTCGCCCTCGTACACCGCCGCCGCGGCCTCGTTCGCGAGCAGGAACTGGGCCTTGACCCGGCGCTTGACCTCGGGGTCGCGAATGACTAGAAAGTTCCACGGCTGCATCAACCCCACCGAGCCGGCCTGGTGTGCGGCGTGCAGCACCCGACGTAGCAGCTTGTCCGGGATCGGCGCGGGGAGGAACTTGCGCATGTCGCGCCGCCGGTAGATCGCCTCGTAGACGCCGCGCCGCCAGGGCGGGGGGAAGGTGTTCGATCTCAGCTCAGCCATGGAGGCTCCTTATCGATCAATTCCGATCTGCGCCGGGATGCCGCGCTGAAACGGGTGTTTGACGCATCGCATCTCGGTGACCAGATCCGCACGGTCGATGAGCTCGGTCGGCGCGCCTCGGCCGGTCAGAACAAGATGGAGTTCGTTCGGCCGCCGATCCAATACATCGAGCACGTCGTTTGTCTCCAAGAGCTTCTTCTTGAGCGCCACGTTGATCTCATCCAAGATGACCACCTGATACGTCCCCGCGGTCACCGCCTCCCGAGCCCGGGCGAGCCCGTCGCGCGCCGCCGCCACGTGATCCTCGAACGTGGGGACGACGTCGCGGCGCCAAGTGAATCCCTTGCCCACGCGCTCCACCGTAATTGACGGCAGGGCTTTCGCGATCAGGTCGATTTCTCCCGTCTCCATCGCGCCCTTGATGAACTGGATGACGTGGACGCGAAACCCGCGCCCCGCCGCGCGCAAGGCCAGACCGAACGCCGCCGTGGTCTTCCCCTTTCCGTCGCCGGTGTACACGAGGACCAGGCCGCGCGAACCGCGGTTCAAGTCGTTCACGGGCCGATCCAGAGTCGCGCCGCGACGCCGATGACGAACACCATGGCCGTCGTGGCGGCCATCACGCGGCAGGTCCGCGCGATATCGGCTCGCTCGACGGGACGCCTCGCGATCCCGATCGTCGGCGACGCGTAGTACGTTCCCCGGTACCAGTGCGGCCCCCCAAGCTCGATCCCCAACACCCCCGCCATCGCCGCCTCGGTGAGTCCCGAGTTGGGGCTGTCGTGCTTGCGCCCGTCCCGCCATGCCGCGGCCCAGCCGCCGCGGGCCGACCCACCGAGGAGACCGCCGGCGAGGGGCATGAGCAGCGCCGTCAGCCGCGCCGGGACCAGATTGGCCAGATCGTCCAGCCGCGCCGACGCCCAGCCGATGCGCGCATAAGGCTCCGTCTTATACCCGACCAGGGAATCGAGCGTGTTGATCGCGCGATAGGCCATCGCGAGCGGACCGCCGCCGAGGAGCGCGAAGCAAAGCGGCGCGGTCACGCCGTCCACCGTGTTCTCGGCCACGCTCTCGATCGTCGCCCGCGTCACGCCCTTCTCGTCCAGCGGCTCCACGTCCCGCCCCACCATCATCGCCACCCCGCGTTTCGCCTCGGCCAAGTCGCCACGTCCCAGTGCGCCCGACACGCGCGCCGCGTGCTGCCACAAGTCGCGCGGCGCGAGCGACCAGTAGATCGCCAGGACCTCCAGCGTCCGGGCGGCCCACGCGTGGATCAGGCCCGCCAGATGGATCGTGCCCCACGTCGCCATGTATGTCCCGCCGACTACCCCGAGCGCCAGCGCGACCCCGGCCGCCCGCTCGCGCGACGGATAGCGCGCGCGCAAGGCGCGCTCCAAGCTCGCGATGAGCCGACCCAAACCCCGCACCGGATGCGGCAGCCGGCGAGGATCGCCGAGCGCAAGGTCCAGGGCCAGCGCGCAGAGAACGAGGATGAGGGTCTCCATGTCGTCGAGTGGCGGTTAACGCCCCATCACCCGGTACACCGCGTCGAGATCCACCGCCGCCCGCACCGTCGCCGCCAGCCGATCCAACTCCGCGTCCACGTCGTAGCGGGCCTGGACGGTCCCCAGCGGCGCCAGCCCCTTCCCCGTCCGCCAGGAATCGATCAGCGCCCGCCGGAACTCGTCGCCGTCGAAGACCCCGTGGAGATATGTCCCCCAGCACGCCCCGCGCGCGACGCCATCGGCGCGGCCGTCATCGAAATCAAACAGGAGGGGTTCGACATGTCGAACCCCTCCGGGATCAGAAAGGCGGCTCCGGCCGTGGTGGATCTCGTAGCCCGTCACGGCGCAGCCGGTGGAGCGGTGACGCCCCGCAACGCGCCGCAGGATTTTTTCGTCTTCCAGAACGGTCTCGATGGGCAGCAGCCCCAGGCCCTCGGTGCGGTTCGCCCCACTTTCGATTCCGCGAGGGTCCTCGACGGCGCGGCCCATCATCTGCAGCCCGCCGCAGAG
>JACQCD010000091.1 GCA_016201825.1 Nitrospirota bacterium
GACCTCGCGCGATTTGATCGTCGATCCGGACAAGGCCAAAGTGACCGTGAAGGGCAAGGTCGTCGCCCTGACGGCGATTGAATTTCGCCTGCTGGTCCGGCTGATGAACGCGCCCGGCACCGTCTTCTCCCGCGCGCAACTGCTCGACGCGCTCTACACCCACGACGCCGTCCACGTTTTGGATCGGACCGTGGACGTCCACATCGGACGGCTGAGGGACAAGATCGAGCCCACACCCTCGCAGCCGACGTACATCCTCACCGTCCGCGGACTGGGCTACAAGTTCCGAGACGAGGACGACGAATGACGACCACGGCCACAACACGGCTCCGTCGGATTCCGTTGCTGTGGAAGCTGATGGGCATCCACCTGCTCGTCATCACGGCGGTGATCGGCTTGATCTGGATCGCGGTGGAACGCATCGCCGGCGATTACTTCATGCACCTGATGAAGGACTACCACATTGACCCGGTCGTGCCGCACCAAATGTTCCTTCATGCCACGACGTCGACGTTGATCTGGACGAGCGTCGGGGCCGTCGCGCTGGCGCTGATCGCGAGCTGGGCGCTGACGCGACGGATCCTGCGCCCGGTCCGCCGAATGGGGGTGATCGCCGGGCGCATCGCCGCGGGGGACTATTCCCAACGTGTCGAGGCCATCCCCGGCGACGAGGTCGGCGAACTGGTCGGCGCGTTCAACCAGATGGTGTGCAGCCTCCAGCGCGTGGAAAAGCTCCGCAAGGACCTCGTTGCCGACGTGGCGCACGAGCTGCGGACGCCGTTGACCAACATGCGCGGCTACCTGGAAGCCCTGCACGACGGCGTGCTGCCGCCAAGCCCCGCCCAGATCGCCTCATTGCACGAGGAAGTCCTGCGGCTGGTCCAGCTAGTCGAGGGACTCCACCAGTTGGCGATCGCCGACGCGGGGATCCAGCGTCTCCAGGTCGAGACGGTCGACCTCGGCACGCTGACGTCGCACGCGCTTAAACCGTTCAAAGCCCGTTTCGCGCAAGCCGCCATCCGCCTCATCGTCCCAGCGGCCACCGACGGGCCCGCGGTGCGCGTCGACCCCGACCAGTTCGTCTGCGTCCTGAACAACCTGTTCGAGAATGCCCGGCACTACACGCCGCACGGAGGCGAGGTGACCATCCAGATCGGCCACGAAGGTCCCGCCGCCCTGCTGTCAGTCTCCAATACCGGCGAGGGAATCCCCTCTCACGACCTCCCGTTCATCTTCGAGCGCTTCTATCGAGGCGAAAAGTCGCGTTCCCGGGAGCACGGCGGCGCGGGCATCGGCCTCTCACTCGCCAAGCAGATCGTCCAAGCCCACGGCGGCGCCGTCTCCGCCGAAAGCCGAGACGGCCTGACGACGTTCCGAGTCACCCTCCCCCGCACCTCGCGCTGACGCGCGGGCCGTCCCCTGTCGCGTCACCGAATCGTCACACGCCGTTCATCAACCGGACATCTTGCGCGCGTAGAGTGAATCGCGTCGGGTGGGCGGTCCACCCGGAAACGATAACCCGGAGGTTCGGCATGAAGGTTCGACAAGGATCCATGCGTCCACACAGCCATTGGCGTATTCCCACCCTCTCGCTCGCGGTCGGCGTGGCGCTGGCCGCGGCCACGCTCGCCACCCCGGCCCCGGCCGCGGCTAAGCCCAAGATCACGCTCCCGCTGGTGCAGGGGCTCTACAACGGCGAGAGCGTCTGGTACATCAGCACCGAGGCGTCCGACGCGGGCCTCGCCACCGCGACCGGCGCGACCTACGCGCCCAAACTCTCCACCGCGATCGGCGTTGGCGCGACCGCCGATCTGTTCCACGTCACCAACTTCGACCAGCCGAACGTGCTGGACTCCGTACCGTCGCCGGTGGGACCTGGCAATACCGATCCAGACTACAGCCCCCTCTGGCGGATTCACCTCGTCACCTGGCGTGTCGGTGTCAAACCTGTCCTTTTGACTTCGGAACAAGCCGTGCTCGACGCCGAGGCCGCCGGGAACGTCACGATCGAGGCCACCAGCATCGTGGTCAATTGCCCGGTCATTGCGACGCCCAGTGGTCATCTGCCGAGCGCCTTGGAGGTTGAGATCGAGGCGGACGGGGAAGCGACGGTCACCCTGCCGTTGGTCAAGGGCTTTGTCAACGGCGCCACCGTGTTTTACATCAATACCGAGGCGTCGGACGCGGGCGTGGCCGCTCATGACGGCACCAACTTTGCGCCCAAGCTCGTCCACGCGCACGCGAGCGGCGCAGAGGACGACATCTTCCCGTTCTTCGGAAGCGCCAACCCCGCGCAGCACAACATCCTCGGCTCGGCGCCGAACCCGGTGGGACCGGCCAATACCGACTTCGACTACAGCCCGCTTTGGGACGTGGTGCCGGTTCAATTCGTCAACCAGACGGTGCGCCACTATCCCCTCGTACGGTCGGAGCCCGATCTCCTCGCGCTGCAGGCCCGCGGGGTGCTGACGGTAGGCCCCGAGGCGGTCATCATCGTCAACTGCCCGGTGCTGCGCGTGGCCGAGCGGTAATCGTGTGACGAGAGGGATGGGGTGATGGTCGCGTCGTCCCCTCCGTAACGTCCCCATCCCTCTCGGTCACGGTGGTTCGACCAAACGCAGAGAGGTCATATGCACTGAGTGCGTCATTGCATTGGGGTCAGCCCCTGACATGTGACAGGCCGCCCGCGCTTCGCCGTCCTTCACCTATCTGGCCTGAGCATGAGGTTGTCACAAGAAAATGGCCTGCTGCAAAAACAGACCTCTTCGGAATAATCGCTCCGACGACGCAAAGAATAGGCGGTTGGGGTAACACCAGGGCCATTGGGTACACTCAGAGACCTCGTTTTTCACCACGCGTTTGTCTCACCGAGCGGCCCACCAACTCGGAAGCGATTTGAGCAACAGCCCGTCAAGGGCTGACCCCTCTGGGTACGCGGGGGTGAGTTGGTGGCCACTGGGCCGGCCACATCAACGCGTCGAGATGACGGCCGGGGGACGAGGGATCAGGCGTTACCGATACGATCGAGCGAACTCCTGTAGATCCTGGGCATTGAGATCCGATACGACCCAATAGGACATACCGGATTGGGTCCACCAGAGAAGGTTGTACCCCTGGAGCGACCGACTCTGTATCTCGGTATCAGATCGATCCGGTAACGGCCAGATGAACAGATTGACGGGGTGCTGCTGATGTCGGTACACCAGGGCAGCCACCGGCCGGCCTCCCAGATAGTCGAGGCGCCCTCCGATCAGCGAAAAATCTGAACCACCCGATTTGACCGGGGGCGAAAAATCCAGCCGACCGTGAAACCACGGTTTCACGGTATGAAGGTCGGTCGATGGCACGTCCGTGAGGTGATCGGCCATCAACGACCGTACGTGGCTTGAGACGACTTCGCGGATGATGAGGTCCTCTGGAGTTGTTCCATGCCGCAGGGATAGGAGGCCCCACGCGATGAGGCTGACCATCGCCAACGCTCCGACCAATTGGAGACCGGGCCTTCGAAAGACCGACCGTAGCTTTCGCCCGGGGTGCGCCGCATCCAGCGCGGATCGAACGCGTCCGACGAGTTCGACCGGCGGGGGCCACGACAGCGACCCGTTGCGGAGCGCGGTTTGGAGCGTGCGACACCGCGTATACACCGGCGCACACGTGGGGCAGGTCTGCAGGTGCCGGTCGATCTCGATGTTGGTCACCGCATCCAACTCCCCGTCGAGATAGCCATGGATGAGGCTCTGAATTCCGTCACAGGTCATCATGATCGTTCCTCATTCACGAGCTCGGCAACGCACCGAGCGAGCCGCTCACGTGCGCGGGCCAGGCGCGACATGACCGTCCCCAACGGCGCACTCGTCACCTCGGCGATCTCCTTGTAGGACAGCCCCTCCAGCTCGCGTAACACGATCGCCTCGCGATACTCGGTGGAGAGTTCCTCCAACGCCCGGATCAGCAACCGCCGGTCGGCATTCTGGATCGCGTGCGTGGCGTGGGCCACGGCCCACCCCACGCCTTTCCCTGCCCGCAGGGACTTTCAACCTGCGCCAAAGCACCGCCGCCACATGGCCGTTCCTGACCACTGGGATCACGGGGCGATGTCATCGAATCGTCATAAGCCGATCATGTTCCCGTCAAAGTCCGAGCGTAGAGTGAAGGGCATTGAACGTGGGACTCGGCCCGTGGCGGGGCCACAACTCGTGGAGGGACGTTGATGCGAATGACGCAAACGACGGGAACCAAAATTGAACGCCTGCTGTTCATCTACAACGCCGACTCCGGAAAATGGGGCGCGTTCGTGGATAGCGCCAAAAAACTCCTGATGATCAACGGCTGCGCCCTGTGCAGCCTCACACACGGGCTTGCTGGCGAGCCTCTCGGCATTCCGTGATGGCGTGGCGGAGACTCCCGGCCGCAGTCATGGCGGCGGGAGCCCTCGGCGTGTTCGAAGCTCGATCGTTCGTGGGACGCGAGGCCCCAGATGTGACAAGCCTGGTCTGGATCAACTCAAGGCCACTGTCGATCCAGGCCCTGCGCGGCTCCGTGGTGCTGGTCGAGTTCTGGACGTCCGGATGTTTCAACTGCCGAAACGTGGAGCCCCGGGTCAAAGCGTGGTACCAGCGTTACGCGGACCGCGGTCTGGGCGTGGTGGGTGTCCACACCCCCGAGTTCGCGTACGAGAAGGACATTGCCGCAGTCACACGCTACGTCACCGACCACGACATCCGATACCCCGTGGTGACCGACAACAACTACGCGATCTGGAACCGCTATGGCAACCACTACTGGCCCGCGATGTACCTGATCGACAAGCGCGGGATCATCCGCTACGTCCGCGTGGGCGAGGGCGGGTATGACGACACCGAACGCATGATCCAGGCACTACTCGCGGAACCCATCTCACCCCAGGAGGATCACGAATGACCGCTCGACACCCAAGGAGAACTGGCATGAACACGACTCGATTTTCCGTAGCCGCCCTGTTGCTGGCCTTCGGTCTGGCGTCTCCCCCCGCCCACGCCGAGATGATGGAAAAAGACAAGGGCATGATGCAGGACAAAGGGATGATGGATGGCCAGATGACCGGCACGTTAACGGGCGCCAAGGATCATCATGCGAACGGAACAGTGGCCCTCACCAAGGATATGGGTGGTCACATCGTGTTGCGCTTGGAGAATCTGAAGGTCGACAAGGTGCCGGACGGTCGCGTGTATCTGGCCAAAGACGGCGATTACGCAACGGGGGCGGACCTCGGCAAACTGACCACATTTTCTGGCACCGTCGAGTTCCCGATCCCCCCCGGCGTGAACCCCGCGGACTACGACAGCGTCGTGATCTGGTGCAAGAAGTTCAGCGTGGAAATCGGCCGCGCCATGTTCGACACCGGAGTAATGAAGAAGGACAACATGATGATGGACCGCCAGAAAGGCATGATGAAGTAGCCCGATGAATCGGCATGCATCCAGACGACAGACCTCGGATTCATCGAATCGTCACACGGCGGTCATCGGACCTACACGACAAGGGCATAGGCTGGCATTCGTTGGGCAGGCGGTCTGCCCTCCACCACCCCTGAACAGGAGGATGTCGATGAAAACACCATGGCTTTCTTCACTGGCGACCGGTCTCATGCTCATGACCGGAGGCCTCACCACGCTCCCGGCGTTCGCGGATGACGACGACGCTCGTCGCTACGCCGTGACCATCACCAATCTCACACGCGGTCAAGTGCTCGCGCCGCCTGTCGTCATCGCGCACAATCGGAAGTTCACGCTGTTCACCCCAGGGGAGCCCGCGCGTCCCGAGCTTACCCGACTCGCGGAAGACGGCATGACGCAACCGCTGGTTGACCTCCTCGCCACCGAGCAGGGGGTGTACCAAACGCAGGTCGGCGGCGCGATTCCACCCGGCAAGTCAACGACCGTTGAGATCGAGGTCTCAGGCCCGTTCCGGCTGTTGACTGCCGCGGGCATGCTCGCAACGACCAACGATGGGTTCTTTGCAATCGAGAACATCATCGTACCCGAGAAGGGTAGCATGGAAGTTGACGCCGACGCGTACGACGCGGGGAGCGAGGCCAACACCGAATCCTGTGCGTTCATCCCCGGTCCGCCCTGCGGCCATCCCGGAGTGCGGGACACCGTCGGAGCCGAGGGCTACGTCCACATCCACGCCGGGATTCACGGCATCGGCGATCTGATCCCGGCCATGCACGATTGGCGAAATCCAGTGGCGCACGTTACGATTCACCGCATTCGATAACACAACCGATTTGGCGCCGCGGGAGGACCGGCGGGCGTGATGGTCCTCCCGCCCGCCGAGTCGTTCGGAGTTCGCATATGAGTGGATCAGGAATGACGC
Source organism: Nitrospirota bacterium (assembly GCA_016201825.1). Taxonomy (GTDB): domain Bacteria; phylum Nitrospirota; class Nitrospiria; order 2-01-FULL-66-17; family 2-01-FULL-66-17; genus 2-01-FULL-66-17. The sequence goes on from JACQCD010000091.1 coordinate 6,358, forward strand.
GTAGGACATGGCTAACCTGGATGAGCGCGGCGCCGCTCGCCGCCTTGATCGCGCCTCGACGCGTTCGCGCCGGGTGGTTCGATGCCCTCTTCTCCACGCCGGCGCGGACCACGCCGGCCATCACCCCCAACAAGGACTTTTACGTCACGTCGTGTTGTTCGACGCCCAGACCGCCCAAACCGGAACACTGGTCGCTGACGGTCAAGGGCCTCGTTAATCACCCCATCACATTACGGTATGACGACGTGCTCGCACGACCGGCGGTGCGCGAGATCGTGACGTTGGAGTGCATCGGCAACCCGATCGGCGGCGAGTCGATCAGCACCGCCGAGTGGGGCGGGATTCGGCTCGCCGAGCTCTTGAGCGAGGCCGGCGTCACCCCCGGCGCGGTCGATCTCGTCATGCGCGCGGCCGACGGCTATTCCGACAGCTTCCCCATCCGGCGCGCCCTCGAGTCGGATGTTCTTCTCGCCTATACGATGAATGGCGACCCGCTGCCTCGCGAACACGGATACCCGGTGCGGATCATCGTCCCCGGCATCTACGGAATGAAGCACGTCAAGTGGCTGACCGAGCTGGAAGTGGTCGACCAGGATTATCGGGGGTATTGGGAGCGCAAGGGCTGGTCCGACGAGGCCCTGGTCAAACTCCGTTCGCGCATCGACGCGCCCGGCGACGGCGAGCAGGTGCCGGTCGGCGTGGTCACTCTCCGGGGCATCGCCTTCGGAGGACGCTCTCGCGTCGGGCGAGTCGAGGTCAGCTCGGACGGGGGTCGCGCGTGGCAAGTCGCGTCATTGGCCCCGCCGCTTTCGCCCCACGCCTGGACCCACTGGAGTTATGCGTGGCGGATTCCGAGGGCCGGGTCGTATTCGCTCACCGCGCGAGCCATCGACGACGCGGGCGCCGTCCAGAGCGCGGACGCGGGCGACCCCTTCCCCGGCGGCGCCTCCGGACTCCACACGGTGCGCGTCACGGCGGTGTGAGCGTCCCGCGCCGGCGCGTCATCGTGGTGAGCCTGAGCGGCCGGCGCGCTCGATCAATTCGATCTCGTACTTTTCCGGCGCGTCGATGAACGCAAAGCGAGTGCCCGACGAGGTCGTGGTCGGGCCGTCCGTCACGGGGATGCCGCGGCGCTTCAGCTCGGCGAGCGCCGCGGCGAGATCGTCGACCTCGAAGGCCAGGTGGACCAGATCTTCCGGCATCCGCACCGGCCCGCTCGCGGGGTAGCTGCAGATCTCAATCAGCTCCTCGCTCCCCGCGGCCCTTAAGAACGCCAGCCGAGAACCGCGCGGCGACTCGTGGCGCTCGACGACCTCCAACCCTAAGACGTCGCAGTAGAAGGCCACGGTCCGCTCCAAATCATCGACCCGCATCCTCGTGTGCAGCAGCTTCTGAACCTTCATCATCGTCTCCCAACGTAGGGGTTCACCATGTTGAACCCCTACGGTTCCGTCACCGTCAGCAGGCGATCCGCCTCGACACCTTTGAGGTGCCGGATCCGACCCGAAGGGAACCAGACCTCGACGGTCACCGGCTGATCCCAGGTCCCGAGCCCGAATTCGAGCGGCAGTGAATGCTGATTGCCCGTGCCCTTGCCTCCCTGCACCTCCGCCGTTTGGCGGAGCGCCCCGGCCGTCACCGTCACCCGAGCTCCGATCGCCGAGCGGTTGCTGGACGTTCCCACCGCGCGCACGTGCAGCCAATGGTTGGCCGTGCCGTCGTTTCGTAGCAAGCGGATCCCGTCTCCGCTGCCCACCACCAGGTCCAGATCGCCGTCGCCGTCGATGTCCGCGTACGCCGCGCCCCAGCCGTTCTCAACGCCCGCCCCCGCCAGCCACGTCACGTCGGTGAAGTGGCCCGCGCCGTCGTTGCGGTAGAGCGTGCTCCGGGAGCCTCGGTACACCGACGTGAGAAAAAGATCCAGATCCCCGTCGTTATCGTAATCGCCCCACGAGGGCTCGCTCGTGGTCTCGTTGAACGCGAATCCCGCCTCGTCGAACTGGTCGGTGAAGCGAGGCGACGGGCCGCCGCTGTTGATGAGCAATTGGCTGAGGTCCGAGTAGCCGATGTACCTAGGGTGCGCCAGGTTCGCGATAAACAGGTCCGGCGCGCCGTCGCGGTTCACGTCCGCCCATTCCGCGCCGATCGAATGCCCGAACGCCCCCTCCTGTTCCTCGCCCTCGACCCCGACCGCCCGCGCCACGTTCTCGAACGTGCCGTTCCCCAAGTTACGCCAGAGAAAATTCGGGTCGAGGCGATAATTTGTCACCAGAATATCCGGGAACCCATCACGATCGTAGTCGGCCCACGCGACACCGCGCCCGCACATCGGCTCGGCGCTGACGATCCCCGCCGCGGTCGTGACGTCCTCGAACCGCCGTCCCTCAACGTTGCGCAGCAGGTGATCGGGCGTGCAGATCCCGAGGCTCACCGCGCGATCGAACGGCAGCTCGTAGTTGGCGAGGTAGAGATCCACGAAGCCGTCGCGATCGAAATCGCCCCACCCGGCGCCCTCGGTCGGCGCACCGTGGGTCAAACCGGCCGGCAGCATCGCGGCGCGCTCCAGAAACGTCCCGTCTCCCTGGTTCATCCACATCCGCCCGGACGACCCGGCCACGTCCGGCCGCCCGGACCCCATCGTGAAGAGATCGAGTCGACCGTCGTTATCGATGTCCGCCCAAATGCCTCCATTGCCTCCCGGGTTGGCGCCGAGACCCGCCTCGGCCGTCGTCTCGACGAAGCGGCCGTGTCCGTCGTTGTGAAACAGCCGCTGGCCGTCAACCAAGAGGTCCTCCGCCCCGTCCCCGTCGTAATCGCCCCACGCCACGCGCCCGCCGACCACACCTTTCAAGCCCGCTTCTTCCGTCACATCGGTGAACGTGGCGACCCCTTCACGGTTCGCGAACGCCCGCCATTCGTCCCGCGCGTCGCGGTCGATCACCCCCTGCGCGATCGCGAGTCGTCGGAGCGCGACCGGCGCGTCGGCGATCAGCGTTCCGGTCTCCACCGCCACGAGATACGCCTCGAGCGCCTCGCGTTCTCGCCCCGCCGCTTCCAGCCAGCGCCCGTGGTGGTACGCGCTGCGGTGGTCACGGGGCAGAAGGGCGCGCGCCCGCTCGAAGCGGGAACCGGCCTCCTCGATGTGCCCCAACTGGAACAAGCCCCATCCCAGGGTGTCTTCGTACCGTCCCCGCGCCTCGGACAACATCCGAGTCCATCGCTCCACCGTCACGTAGGGCAGCTTCTCGCGCACATCGGGATGGTCGAGGTGATCCAGCGCCCGCCGTACCCGCGCCACCGCCCAGTCGAGGTCGACCCCAAAGTCGATCGACCAGTATCCCGCCACAAAATTGAGCGTTCGATTGTCCGGGTCGCGGCGGAGGAGGCGCCGTGCTTCGCGGCGAAACTCTTTCGGTCCCCGCACGCGGGCCACCCAACTCAGATGATACTGGTAGAGGAGCTGGCGATAGACGGAATCCGGAAATTTCGCCAGAAACGCATCAACGACCCGGCGACGCGCCACCGGGTCCTGTTCGCCGAGCGCCGCCTCGAACGTCTCCTGCGCGATTTCCTCGCGCGCGTCTCCCTCCAGATCGACGCTCAGTAATTTCAGCAAAAGCAACCGTGCCTGTGCCTTGTCATGCAGAAGGTCGAACCCCCGATACGCGGCAAGACGGCGGGAAAGGCTGCGGGAATTCCCTGCACGCCACGCCTCGATCTCGGCGCGCACCGCCGCTTGGGCTTCTTCCGAATACCCGGCTTGCTGCAATCTCGCCGCCCACAGCCCCGCTTTGGCGTCGGGATCGTCCGGCGAAACGTCCAGCACGGCTTGATAGGCCCGCGCCGCCTCGTCATACCGGCCCATTCGGAACCACGTACTGCCCAGGTTGAGCCGCGCGGGTCCGTTCAATGGATCGATCAGGAGGACGGCCTCAAACCGCCGCACGGCTTGGTCGTGGTCTCTCCGGTAGCGGTCGGCAATCCCCTGGTCGACCGCGACGCGGAGACCTTCCGGGGGCCGCGTCAGAGAATCGGGCGGAAGCGACGACCGACACGCGCCGAGGAAAAGTATGCCGAGGAGCAGGAGGATGGGAGCGATCGGAGCGAACTCCCTAGTGTGTCCGAGTATTGGGGTATTGGAGCCTGTTCAGGAATGCGTCAGATGCAAGGCGGAGCGACGAATCCCCCCGGAGCGTACTGGGTCGTACGTGAGGAGGGATTCCGAAGCGACAACGCCGCAGATGGCCATTCATGGACAGGCTCCTAGGGGTTCACGGAAATGATGCCCCACATTTGGAAATGAATCGCGCAATAATAATAGTACGCCGCCGGCACGTCGAACTGGTGCTCGATGTTTTCGCCGGGATTCATCCGCGCGTAGATCTCGAGCTCTCGACCCTCCGAGCCCGGTTTGGCCGTGACGACCATGTGCTGTTGGCCGTCGTGGTTGGTCCACTTGACCCGATCACCCACGTGGATCGAAAGCGCCTGGGGAGCGAACGCAAAACTGTCGCGCTCGACGGTAACCTCGTGCAGGGCCGACTCGGCCGCGTGTGCGGGGGAAGCCGCCGCCATCCATCCCAGTGCGGCCGCGCCAGCCGCCCACCGCGCCGTTCGGCTTCTCATCTCTTAAGCCCCCACGAGATCGTGGCCGGTTATACACCAGTTTTCTGGAGGGGGTCAAGCCGAACGGCCGCCGAGGGGCGACGGACTTGCATCTCCATGTTATCCCGGCACCGTGACCGTGGTACAATCGGCTGTCGTCACACAAGACCTGCCCCCGTCACGGAAGGAGATCGCACCGCGATGAAAAATTTGAAAGGCATCGGCCTGCTGTTGCTGGCCAACGTTCTGATCTTCATCACCCTTTCCATCACGTTCACCATTCTGGTCCAGGTGGTGCTGCCGGCCTTCGGCATCGACCTTCGTCACTCGGTGAACCAATCGATGCTGCTCTGGTCGTTCGTGCTCGGCTTCGGGGGCGCGTTCATCAGCCTATTGATGTCCAAACAGCTCGCCCGCGCGGGTCTCCGCGCGGCGCGGATCACCCAGCCCCGAACGGCCGAGGAAGAACTGATCCACCGAACCGTCCAGGACCTCGCGCAGCGGCTGCAGATCACGATGCCCGAGGTGTGGGTGTACGACTCCCCCGATCCGAACGCGTTCGCCACCGGCCCCACCAAGAACAGCGCGATGGTGGCCGTCTCGACGGGACTCCTGCGGCAATTGGACGAGCCGGGAGTGCGAGCCGTACTGGCCCACGAGATGGGGCACGTCTTCAACGGCGATATGTTCGCGACGACCGTCTTGATGGGGCTGATGAACACGTTCGTCTACTTCGTCAGCAACATCATCACGCGCCACATCGCCGAGCGCAACCAGATGCTGGCCTTCGTGGCGTACTTCTTCATCCAGACCGTGCTCTCGTTCCTGGCCATGATTCCAATCTGCTATGTCTCGCGCCGCCGGGAATTCGCTGCGGATCGGTACGCGGCCACGGCCTTCGGCCCCGGCGCGATGATCTCGGCGCTCCAGGCCATCGACCGCTTCGTCAAGGCGTCGCGCATCCAGTACTCCACTCAGGACCCCCTCGCGACGATGAAGATCTCGGGCAACAGCCGGGGCTGGCTGCACCTCTTCGCCACCCACCCGCCGATCGAGGCGCGGATCGCAGCGCTGCGGGGCCAGGCATAGGAGCCTGTCCATGAACCTGGGCGCGCCAAGGGCGCGAATGCTAATCGGCCCGGAGGGACTTTGCAGGTCGCGAAGCAATGGCCATCTGCTGCGTTGTCAGTCGGCCTTGCATCTGACGCATTCCTGAACAGGCTCCGAGACCCAAATACTCGGACACACTCCTAGGCCCTCGGCTTTTCCGAAAGCGACGACGATGATGTTCGCGACGGCGTTGAAAATTTCGGTCGCCTGCCTGGCGGCCCTCGCGGCCGAAGCCGTCCTCGCCTACTACCTCTTCTCGAATTTCGCGTACGAGATCGCGGACAGCGGGCAGTATGGCGCGCCGGAGGCGTACGCCGCGATCCCGCCCAAGCGGCCCCGCTGACGCCCCGGAAGCGCCGTCACATTGACACCGGGTTCCGAGTCGGGCTACAAGTGTGGCATTCTGGGCTAGAAGGGCATGACTCGCTCACCGCCCCTGCATGAGGCGGCGCAGATCGAAGGACTCGACGCGCCCCCAATGCCGCGGGCGGGGCCAAAAACCCCTTCACCATCCAGGGGTAACGGGCGTTGATTTCTCATGGTTTTTCGCGACCGATCTCGAGGGTCCAAAAGGAAATAATTATGAGGAGGTGCAAAGATGACGGATTCAACTCTAAGTGTCGAGGACCAAGTGTTTTTTGAAGAGTGGAAGCACCGCTGGTTGAAGGGGAGCTTTCTCACTTATATCACAAGGGGTTCAGAACCGATAAAAAATATTGTGGGAAAGATCAAATGTGGCCACCGTTGGGGTATCCAGACCTTTGAAATGCGATCACTCCTCGACGAAGCGTTCTCCGAAGCATATAGGCCTGACCACTCTCGGCATGAGGAGATTAGTCAGCTTTTGCAACAGTAAGGCTTCAAGGCAGATATGACCCTGTAGCTTTGCTGAAACTGTTATAGTGCTCCAACGAACGTCTGCCCGCAACATGATCGTTCAAAGCGGGACAGGAGCACGATATTTTCAGGCAGCCTTACGCAGAATCTTTTCGATATCTGCATTGAACCAGCACCGAAATCGTTCAAAATCAGTGCCGCCCAGCTCTCCAACCAAACGGTCAATGGGTTGCCTCCAAAGGGCGCCGTACCGAGGGTTATAAAGGCCGACACGACGAATGCGCTGGTTCCCGCGATTCGCGTCGAGGACAGCATACCCTATTGAGTTTTGCGTAAGTAATAGAACATTTATTGCCACGGGGCTGATGGGAGGTCCGATGCGAGGACAAACGAGCGGAGCTTCTCTCCCGAGCGGC
>JACQCD010000076.1 GCA_016201825.1 Nitrospirota bacterium
CACTTGATCAGCCGATAGACATCGGCGCCGGCGTCGAGCTCTTCGTCCCCCGACGGCTTCTTCCCCGCGTCCGTCCGCACGACGATCCGAGTGGCGTCGACGCTCTCCACGATGCCGGCCCGCTGCGCCAGGATGACGTAGCCCGAATCGCGCGCGACCACGGCCTCCATCCCGGTCCCGACCAGCGGCGCCTCGGTCTCGATCAGCGGCACCGCCTGGCGCTGCATGTTTGACCCCATCAGCGCGCGATTGGCGTCGTCGTTCTCCAAGAACGGCACCAGCGCCGTCGCCACGCTGACGATCTGCTTGGGGGAGACGTCCATGTACTGGACCTTCTCCGGCGGGATCATGATGAAGTCACCGGCCGACCGAGCGGACACGATGTCCGCCGTAATCCGGCCCCGCCCGTCCACCTTGGTGTTGGCCTGCGCCACCACGAACTTGTCCCCGTCGATCGCAGAAATGAACTCCACCTGATCGGTGACCCTCCCGTTCTCGACCTTGCGGTACGGCGATTCGATGAACCCGAATTGGTTCACCCGCGCGTACGTGGCCAGCGACGTGATCAGACCGATGTTGGGCCCTTCCGGCGTTTCAATCGGGCAGATGCGCCCATAGTGGGAGGGGTGGACGTCGCGGACCTCGAACCCGGCGCGCTCCCTCGTCAAGCCACCCGGCCCCAAGGCCGACAAGCGCCGTTTGTGCGTGATCTCGGCAAGCGGGTTGGTCTGATCCATGAACTGCGACAACTGACTCGACCCGAAGAACTCCTTGATCACCGCGATGACCGGCTTCGCGTTGATCAGGTCATGGGGAAGCACGGTCTCGATATCGAGGAGATTCATCCGCTCCTTGATCGTCCGCTCCATACGCACGAGCCCAATCCGAAGCTGGTTCTCCAGCAACTCGCCCACCGATCGGACACGGCGGTTGCCGAGGTGATCGATGTCGTCGATCTCTCCCTTGCCGGTCTTCAGCCCGATGAGGTACCGGACCGTCTCGACGATGTCTTGCGCGGTCAGCGTGCGCTTGTCCAAGGGCACGTCGAGCCCGAGTTTTTTATTGAGCTTGAGGCGCCCCACCGGTGAGAGGTCGTAACGCTTGTTGTTGAAAAACAGGTTGTCGAAGAGAGCGCGCGCGGTGTCCACGGTGGGAGTTTCCCCCGGCCGCAGCCGACGGTAGATTTCAACCATCGCCTCATCGGGAGACGCCACCTTTTCCATCGCCAGAGTGTCTCGGATCACCGGCAACACCTGGATGTTGTCGATGTAGAGAAGCTGAAGATCCGGGATGGAGGCTCCCGCGATTTTCTCGAGGATCGCCTCCGTCAATTCTTGATTGCGCTCGACGAGGACCTCGCCGGTTCCGGGATCGACGACGTCGTTGAACACCGCCCGGCCGACCAGCTCCGCCTTGGCGATCGGCATCTCTTTGATCCCGACGGTCTTCAGTTTCTTGAGGGTGGCCTTGGTCAGCTTGGCCCCTTCCTTGACCATCAGTTCCTTCGACTTCTTATCCACCAGGTCGATCGAGGCTTTGATGCCGTGGTGAATCTCGGCATCAAGCTTGCGCACGAACTGGCCGTCGGAAACCGTGATCTCCTCGATGGGATAATACGTCTTGAGCAGGTCTTCGATCGTGTAGCCGAACGCCTTGAGCAACGCCGTCGCGGGAATCTTCCGACGGCGATCGATCCGCACGTAGAGGATGTCCTTGGCGTCGAATTCGAAGTCCAGCCAGGACCCCCGATACGGGATCACGCGGGCCGAGTACAGCACCTTCCCGCTGGCGTGGGTCTTCCCTTTGTCGTGCGTGAAAATGACCCCCGGCGACCGTTGAAGCTGGCTCACGACCACGCGCTCGGTGCCGTTAATAATGAACGTGCCGTTTTCGGTCATCAGCGGCAGTTCGCCGACGTAGACCTCCTGCTCGCGCACGTCGCGGACTTTCTTGGTGCCCGCCTTCTCGTCTTTCTCCCACACGATCAACCGAGCCCGGATCTTCAGCGGAGCGGCATAGGTCATCCCCCGCTCAAGACACTCCCGGACGTCGTACTTCGGCACGCCGACGGCGTAATCGAGAAACTCGATCATCGCCGTCTCGTTGTAATCGACGATCGGGAATACCGACGTGAACGCAGCCTGCAACCCGATGTCCTCCCGGTCCTCCGGCCTGGCATCCTTTTGTAAAAAGCGGTCATACGATCGCCGTTGGATGTCGATCAGGTTGGGAATCTCCACCTGGGTCGCAATCTTGGAGAAATCCTTCCGCTCCATCACGCCATCAGTCGTCGCTCCTGCCATGCGGTCTCCCTTTTTTGTAGGGGCGGTTCGCGAACCGCCCCTACAGAATCAATAATCGAACGACACTTAAATGCGAAACCCGCCCGACGCCGCTCATCACGAATGACGTTACTTCACTTCGACCTTCGCACCGACCTCTTCCAACTTCTTCTTCATCGTCTCGGATTCTCCCTTCGCAACACCCGTCTTCACCGCCTTGGGCACGGCTTCCACCAAATCCTTGGCTTCTTTGAGCCCCAAGCTGGTCAGTTCACGAACCACCTTGATCACCTGAATCTTCTTGTCGGCCGGCACCGTCGTCAGAATCACGTCAAACGCCGTCTTCTCCTCGACCGCCGCGGCGGCTCCGCCGGCGGCCCCGCCCGAGGCGGCCATCATCGCCACAGGAGCCGCGGCGGTGACTCCAAACCGATCCTCCAAGGCCTTGACCAGCTCCGATAACTGCAAAACCGGCATCGCTTCAACCGCCTTAATGATCTCATCGTTCGTCATGGTTGCCATGATTCAGTCTCCCCTCCCCGCAAAGCGGGCTGCGCAACACAGGGCCGATTGTGCTTCGCCACGCGAAAACCGCGTTCCGGCCCGAGGCTGCGAAATGGTTTTTGTGATTGATCAACTTCGTTGTCCGTATTATGGTTGTCACGCGCCCTCGGCCGTTCGCTTCGCGAGCACGGCACCCATCGTCGCGACATACTTTCTCACGATGCCCTGCAGGCTGAAAACCAAGCCCGTCACTGGCGCCTGCATTTGGCCGACCAGGCGTCCCAACAAGACCTGACGCGAAGGCAAGGCCGCAACCCGGGCTAGGCCCGCCAGATCGAGCAGCCGGCCTTCGAGGACCGCACTGCGGAGCTTGAGCTTCTCTTGCTGACCGGCAAACTCCTTGATGGCCTTGGCCAAGGCCGCCGGGTCTTCATACCCAAGCGCGACCCCGATCGGGCCGTCGAAATACTTACGCATGTCGGCCAAGCCGGTGTCTTCGGCCGCTTTTCGCGCGAGGGTATTTTTGACGACCTTGAACTCGCCGCCCGCGCTACGCAGTTTGGTGCGCAACGTCCGCAACTCTTCGACCCCCAGTCCACGGTACTCCGCCACGACCGCCACCTGGGCTTTCGCGAACCGGCCATGGATGTCGTCGATCAATGCCGCTTTCTCAGTCTTTCCCTTCACCTGTTTTCCTCCCCCCTTTCATCGGGAGCGGCGAATCCGATCCCTACCGCAGCCGATGACGGGCAAGCCGCGATGTCGCTCGCTCCAAGGGAAAGGGGCAAGCGGCGTCGCGGCTCGTTCCGGATCACGTCTCGGTAGGACGCTCGGATGGGATTCACCCTCCAGAGTCGTTTAGGCCCGTAGGCTCCTACTGTCTTTGACGTTCCAATCAGTTGTGAGCGATGAATCCCGTGCTACGACACCTGCTTTCCGATGCTCGCCGCGTCGATCCTCACCCCTGGGCCCATCGTGGACGACACGGTGACCGTCTTCATATAGGTCCCCTTGGCGGACGCGGGTTTGGCCTTCATG
>JACQCD010000123.1 GCA_016201825.1 Nitrospirota bacterium
CCCGGCCAGCTCGTACGCGGCCAGCACTCCCCCCGCGATGACCAACACCGGAAGAGCCGTCGACTTCATGCCCACCGCCAGCCCCGCAATCACGTTGGTCCCGTGCCCGGTGGTCGAGGCTTGCGCGATATCCCGAACCGGCTTGTAGGCCGTCGAGGTGTAGTACTCGGTGATCATGACCAAAAACGCGGTGACGACCAGTCCCACCAGCGCCGACAGATAGATCTGGACGCCGCCGATGCTTCCGCCGTCCCCGCCGGACATCAACCAGATGGTGGCCGGCCAGAACGCGACGGCCGAGAGGAGCGCGCTCCAGATCAAGCCTTTATACAGCGCGCCCATGATATTCTGGGTCTTGCCGAGCCGGACGAAGAACGTGCCGATGATCGAGGCGAGTATCGAGATGCCGCCGAGCACCAGGGGATAGACCAGCGCCTGGCCGGTCTGGGCCCCGGTGAACGTCAGCGTCCCCAGCAGCATGGCGGAGATAATCGTCACGGCGTAGGTCTCGAACAGATCCGCGGCCATGCCGGCGCAATCCCCGACGTTGTCCCCGACGTTGTCGGCAATCACGGCGGGATTGCGGGGATCGTCCTCGGGAATCCCCGCTTCGACCTTGCCGACCAGATCCGCGCCCACGTCGGCGGCCTTGGTGAAAATTCCGCCGCCCAGTCGGGCGAAAATGCTGATCAGACTCCCGCCGAACCCCAGGCCGACGAGGGGCATGATATTCATGGCCTGCCCCTCCGGCGTCAGCCCCCGCAGCACCCAATAGTAGCCGGCCACGCCGAGCAAGCCCAATCCCACCACCAGGAGGCCCGTGACCGCGCCGCCGCGAAACGCCACGTCAAACGCCGCCGACAAGCCGCGCTTGGCGGCTTCGGCGGTCCGCACGTTGGCGCGGACCGACACGTTCATCCCGATATACCCCGCGAGCGCCGAGAGCAGGGCGCCGATCGCAAACCCCACCGAGGTCTTCGCGCCCAGCGACACCCAGATGGCGACGAAGAGGACGAGGCCGACCACGCCGATCGTGGTATACTGCCGATTGAGATACGCTTTCGCACCCTCCTGAATGGCGAGCGCGATGTCCTGCATACGAGCCGAACCGGGAGACAAGCTCACGACCCATTTCGCACTGATCCCCCCGTACACAATCGCCGCCGCGGCGCAGCCGAGGGCGAAGACCATGGCAAGTTGCTCGATCGACATCAACAGATCTCCTTGTAAAAGGCTTCCCTCATCTCCACATCGCGAGCCGGCCGGCTCGCGGCGGAATCCGACCAGACGACAACAAAAAAGAGGCGATGAACCTCGCCTCTGAGGCAACCCCTATGGCGCGTGGAATCGGTCCATCGCGGTCGCCACATCCTCCGTCAACGCGACCCCCAGCGCCTCACAAGCGGTCTCGACCATCGCGGTAACGCCGGGCCCCTCATCTGGAGCGAAGGGCTCCAGCACGTAGTCGACCGGATCATGCCCCGGCGCCGGGCGCCCGATTCCCACCTTCAACCTCAAAAACTCGTCGGTCCCGAGGGTCTCGATGATGGACCGGACACCGTTGTGGCCTCCAGCTCCGCCCCGGCGTTTAAACCGCAATCGACCGAACGCCAGATCGAGATCATCGTGCACCACCAGAAGGGACCGAGCGTCACCGCCCGACTCCTGTAAGAGCCACCGCACCGCCACCCCGCTCCGATTCATAAACATCAGCGGCTCGGCCACCCACAGATCTTCTCCCCCCAGAACCCCTCGACCGGCCAGTGCGTCGCTCCCGTGACGGCGCAACCGAATGCCATGCGCCGCGGCAAAGGCCTCGACCACCCGAAATCCGATGTTATGACGGGTTTCGGCATATTCCCGACCCGGATTGCCGAGCCCCACCACCACCTTCACCGCCCCACTCGCATCCCGCTATTTTGCTTTTCCTTCCTTCTTCTCTTCCTTGCCCTTGGCCTCCGCTTTCACTTCGCCCTTCGGAGCGGCACCGGCCTCCGCGTCCTCCTCCTTCTTGGCTAACAACTCCGGTTCCTTCGTTTCCTTGGGGGTGGCGGTCAACAGCTCAGCCAGTTTCTCTTCGGACATCGGCGTGGTCACCGAAACGACGACCAACGCCGGATCGTCCAACACGCGAATCCCCTCTCCTAACTGCAACTCGCGAACATGGATCGCCTCCCCCTGCTTGAGCTGCGAGGCGTCGACGTTCACCGCGTCCGGAATCAACGAGGGCAGGCATTCCACCTCAAGCTCACGCAGCCCGTGTTGGACGACCCCGCCTTCTTTCACCCCGAGTGGCGTCTCCCCAATGATCTCCACATGGATCTTGAGGCGAATCGCGCGGTCCAGGGCCACCTCGAACAAGTCGACGTGGAGCGGTTTTCCCGTCAGCGGATCGTGCTGCACGTCCCTGAGAATCGCCAGGCGCTCATTCTCTTGTAAGCTGCCTCCCTTCAGTTCGATCAGGGTATTTTCACCCGCGGCAGAATGCAGGAGCTTGGTCAGAGCCATCGGATCGAGACTCAGGAGAATCGAACGCCCCCCGCCGTAGAGGACGGCCGGAATCCGACCCGCGCGGCGCAGGCTCCGTGCCACGCCTTTTCCCGACTCCGTTCTTCGATCGACCGCCAGTTGGATGCGCTGCATAGTGTGATTCCTTTCTTCGGAGCTGGAGAGCCATGACGCCTCCCGACGCTCCGGTGTGTTTTAAACGAACAACGAACTCACCGACTCCTCGTCATGAATTCGCTTAATGGCCTCGCCCAACAGCGGCGCAACCGTGAGGGACACCAGTTTCCGACACAGGTCTTCTTTCCCGTTCAGCGGCAGGGTGTTCGTGACGACCAACGTGTCGATCGGGGAGTTGTTGATGCGCTCCAACGCCGGCCCCGACAGGACCGGGTGGGTGCAGCCGGCCAGAATCATCTTCGCGCCCTTGGCTTTGAGGGCGCTCGCCCCTTGCGTCACCGTCCCCGCCGTGTCGATCATATCGTCCAGCAACAAGACGTTCCGGCGACTGACCTCCCCGATGATGTTCATCAGTTTGGCCTGGTTGGGGCCTTCCCGCCGCTTATCAATGATCGCGAGGCTGGCTTTGAGCCGCTTGGCGAACGCGCGGGCGCGTTCGACCCCGCCCGCGTCCGGCGACACCACCACCAGATCATCCAGTCCCACCTGTTTGAAATGATCGAGCAGCACCGGGGTCGCATAGAGATGGTCGACCGGGATATTGAAAAACCCCTGGATCTGTCCCGCGTGAAGATCGATGGTCAACACCCGATGAGCACCGGCCGTCGCGATCAGATCGGCCACCAGCTTCGCCGTAATGGGCACCCGCGGCTGGTCTTTGCGATCCTGTCGAGCATATCCGTAATACGGCAGGACCGCCGTGATGCGATAGGCGGACGCGCGCTTGAGTGCATCCAGCATGATCAGCAATTCCATAATGTTCTTGTTCACCGGATCGGACGCCGATTGCAGCAGGAAGACGTCCATCCCCCGGACGTTCTCTTCGATCCGGACGAGGATTTCCCCGTCGCTGAAGGTCGTGACCGTCGCCTCACCCAGCGGGATAGACAGGTAGTCGCAAATTTCCTGAGCCAGCGCCGGGTTCGAATTCCCGGTGAACAGCTTGAGTTCCCTCATCGTTGCCTCAACAGATGGTGGGGATGTTCCGTCACGCGGCATGAACTGGTTGGGGCGCCAGGATTCGAACCTGGGAATGGGAGATCCAAAGTCTCCTGACTTACCACTTGTCGACGCCCCAGTCCCTCATGACTCGCCACAAACACGCGCCCAACCGTTCTCATCGCTGCGTCGTGCAACGCCCGCCAAGAGCCCCCTTTCCGATCGAGCTCACCACGGTATACGCCGGAGGAGCTTGACCAGCCATCCCTTCCACGCGAGAGGAAGGCCGGCGTGCGCTCGGACGGCATCGGCGCGGCTGGGGAACAATCCAAACACGGTTGGTCCACTTCCGGACATCAGCGCGACGCTCGCTCCGGCATCGCGGAGACGCCTTTTCATCTCCTCGATCACCGGGTATTCCAAGACGGTGACCGACTCAAGGCTGTTCTCTACTGGACACGACGCGAGGGCAGGAGCCCCAGGAAAGCGTGGTATTGTATCGGCCGACCGATGGTTTGTCAATCCAATTATTGCGGAGAGGCCGACGCGCTCAGGCACGCCGCGGGAACGCCGCGCAACCGGAGCCGACCCCGATTGGAGCGCCTCAAAGGCCCATCGGGTGGAGACCGCAAAGCCGGGATTGACGAGCACGGCCCAGCCTGAGGGAGTCGTCTCCCCAACAAACCGCGGCCGCGCGATGCGTCGCACCTGTTCGCCGCGGCCGGTGACCCATGCGGTCGGTCCGTGAAAGAAGAACGGCACGTCGCTGCCCAGCACCGCCCCCAGTTCGGCAAGGCGAACCCTCGGCCAACGCAGTCCCCAGAGGCGATTCAATGCGATGAGCGTGGCGGCAGCATCGCTGCTGCCCCCACCGAGCCCGGCCCCGATCGGAATGTGCTTGATCAAGCGGATCGAGGCACCCGCTGCGATTCCCGCTTCTTCCGCCAGTGCCGCCGTCGCGTCATACACCAGGTTGCCAGAACCGGCAGGAAGATCGGCACCCTGAACGCGGACGTCGATCCCTCGACGGCGAGGGCGGAGGGAGACCACATCGTACAACCCGACCATCTGCATCACCGACTCGATGTCGTGATAGCCGTCGGGCCTGCGTCCCCCCACGCGCAGAAAGAGATTGATCTTCGCCGGAGCCCGAAGCGAAATCATCCCCTGCTGAGGGCCACGACCAGCTTCATTAGAAGGGGAAGCAGGGCCAGGCCGACTCCCGCCGCGATGAATCGCCGCCGAAGCATGACTTGGCGTTCGGTCCAGGCCCTCAGGCGGTCGCCCGGCTTTTCGGGAGGAGGGGGACCGACCGCGCGATCATAGAACCAGCGAAGGGGCAAAAAAATGAGGGAAAAGTAGATGAGCCAGAAACCGATCCGACTGAGAAGATCGAACAGCACGACGCCACTCCGGTAGCTGGGTTACGATAACGCAGCAGCCGGGTAAGAAGCAATTGCCAGAAAGGAAGAGCGGACACCCAGAACGGTGCGCTTATTTGATTCCGTACTTATGCGCTCGATATCGAAACGATCGAAAATTCAACCCGAGGAGCGCCGCGGCATCCTTCTTGACCCCGTTCGTCCGTTGAAGAGCCTTCAGGAGGAGATCTCGCTCGATCCGACCAATGAGGCTCTCCAGGTCGAGGCCTTCCAGCGGCAGGACCATCGACAGCGTGTCGTCGGAGGAATGTGGCAGGCAGTCACGGAAGTGTTCGGGACCGATGGTATCCTCGGATGTGAGCGCGACCACCCGCTCCATCACGTTCTCTAATTCGCGAATGTTACCCTTCCATTCCTGTGCGCAGAGGAGGTCGAGCGCGGAAGGTAACACCCGCTTAATCGACTTGCCCAGCTCGCGGTTGAATTTGTTCAAGAAGGCTTCGACCAACAGCGGGACGTCCTCCGACCGTTCCCGCAACGGCGGAATCCGGATCGGGATGACATCCAGACGATAATAGAGATCCTCCCGGAAGCGTCCTTCCGCGATGGCCTTCTCTAAGTCACGGTTGGTGGCGGCGACAATTCGGACGTCGACCTTCATATCGCGAGTCCCGCCGACACGCCGAAACTCCCGCTCCTGAAGCACCCGAAGCAGTTTGACCTGGATGCCCAATGGGGTATCACCGATTTCATCGAGAAAGATCGTGCCCTCGTTCGCGATTTCAAACAGCCCTTCCTTGTTGCTGATCGCCCCGGTGAACGATCCCTTCATATGCCCGAACAATTCGCTCTCGAGCAACGGTTCGGGCAGCGCGCTGCAATTGACCGTGACGAACGGACGATCACACCGCTTGCTGTTGTAATGAATCGCCCGGGCCACGAGCTCCTTTCCTGTCCCGCTCTCGCCGAAGATCAGCACATTGCTGGTCGTATCCGCCACTTTTCTGATCAGGTCCAGCACCTTGGTCAATTTCTCGCTTCGCCCGATGATCTGATCGAAGGTCGAGCGGTCTCGCACTTCCTGTTTGAGGCGGGCGTTCTCTGCAAGAAGCCGTCTTTTCTCCAACGCGTTCTTGACGAGGAGCTTCACCTCTTCAATCTTGAACGGTTTGGTGAGATAATCGTACGCGCCTTCCCTCATGGCTTCGACCGCGGTATCGGTCGACGCGAACGCGGTCATCATGAGGACAACGGTCGAGGGGGAAGCGGCCTTGACGGCCTTGAGCACGTCGATGCCGCTGAGACCGGGCATTTTGACGTCGGAGATCACCGCGTCAAAAATTTCTTTCTCGATGGCGCCAAGCGCCTCCGCACCGTGGGCCGCCACCGTGACCGAGTATCCTTCCTTTTTGAGCACGATCGCCAAAAACTCGCGCATGCTTTTTTCATCGTCAACGATCAGGACTTTATACACGGTGTCTCCAACCGAGCTTGCAGACCGCAACCCAGGCCCCTCCACGGAGCGGAATCAGAATCGCCCTTGACACGCTTCTTCCCAATTTTTTACGGATATCCCCGCGCATACCGCTGCGCAAATCCTCCGTCATAGCCCAAGCCCGGAAGAGGGACCATCGCCTCCCGCTCCGTCCCATGCAACGTTCCGGCGCCTTCGTCGTGAGCCTCGCCGGAAGGCACCATCACGATCACGCGGGTGCCTCGGTGCCACTCACTCTGCACTTCAACGCGGCCTCCGTGCTCCTCAACGATACGATGCACGATCGCCAACCCCAATCCGGATCCCCCGCTCTTCGTCGTGAAAAAGGGGAGAAAGATGCGCTGAAGATCCTCCGGACGAATGCCGTCCCCGGTATCGCTGACCACCATTTCGACCATGCCGGCCTGTCCCTGTTCGCTCGGTCCGATCGCGCGCAGGCCGACGCTCAGTCGCCCGGGAGACGGCATCGCTTGAAGCGCATTGAGCAAGAGATTCCAGACAACTTGTCGGAGTTGATTCGCATCGGCTCTGACCCACAACTCCGAATCGCGAAACTCCGCTTGAATCTCCACATCGGCCCGATAGTCGTGATGCGCTTTCAGCAGCGCCAGGGTCTCGCGCACCAACAACATGAGATCGCATGAGCGCTTGTGCGCGGACGCCGGACGGGCATAGAGGAGGAACTGACCGATCAGATCGTTCAGACGCTCTGATTCGCGAACGGCGATCGCCATCAGCGCATGGTGTTCGCCTTCGGACCGAAAGTCCTGCTGTAACACTTGCATCGCACCGCTGATCGCGGCCAGCGGATTCCGTATTTCGTGGGCCAGCCCGGCAGCCAGCTCGCCCACGCTCGCCAACCGTTCGCGCTGGCGGACCGTTTCCTCCAACGCCTTGATCTCGGTCAAGTCCTGAAAGATCCCGATCATACCGGTTGGCTCGCCGTTCGGTTCTTTCAACCACGAGAGGGTCATGCCCAACAGAAGACGATCGCCAGTGCGCCGTATGGTCTCGCGTTCAAACCGATAGGGGATTTTCCGACCGGACATCCCTGAGTAAAACAATGGCCCATCCATCCAACCGAAGAGATCCCAGCAGGGTCGGCCCAACACATCGGCACTCGAGAGACCAAGGATGGCGTATCCCGCATGGTTGAACGACGTCACGCGACCGGCAAGGTCAGCGGTGAACAACCCGCTGCTCATGCTCTGCACGATGTTTTCATGAAACGCCGAGAGCGCGCGGAACCCGCTCTCCCGTTCGGCCAGTCGCGTGGTGGCGCTCGTCGCGGCCGCGACCAAATGATTGCTCAAAAGAAAAACGGCTAAGAACGCCAGGACGTTGAGAATGACGGGCAGGAAGACCTGGCGCTCGTCCCACCACGTGGCGAATCCGCCGGAGGTAAGACGCCCCCACGCCAAGACGGCATAGATAGCGCCGGCGAGAATCGTCGTGCCCAGGCCACCGGCGCGCCCCAGGACCATCGTGCCCGCAATGATGACGATCGGATAGAGGAAGGTAAACGGGCTTTCGACACCTCCGGTCGTCTCAACGACGGTGGTGATGCAGGCAAGATCACCGGCCAGTTGGATCGCCGCGAACCAGACGCCCCATCTCGTCCCCAGCCACTTGAGGGCAAGGGCGTACAGGATCGTCAGGCCATACGTACCGATAATGAGGAAGGAAAAGAGGGCGTGGGCACCATGTCCCCGGGACCCCGTCTCCAACGCCACAAAGAGGCCCAGAAATACGGTCACCACCACAACCCGGAGACCGATCAGCCATCGGAGCTTCGCCTGGACCGTCTCCACCGCCGCGTCACCCGTCTTAGCCGACGACGGACCCCATTTGGAAAATCGGCAGATACATCGCGATCACGATAAACCCGATCACGATTCCAAGGAAGACCATCAGCATGGGCTCGAGCAGCGACGTGAGGGCGGCAACCGCCGAGTCGACTTCGTCATCATAGAAATCGGCGATCTTGGAGAGCATCGCATCGAGGGCCCCGGTTGTTTCGCCCACCGCGATCATCTGAACCACCATGGGCGGGAAGACTTTCGACTGGCCGAGGGGTTCCGACACGGTCTTCCCCTCGCTAATACTTTGGCGAGCCGTGACCAGCGCCGCCTCCACCGTCTTGTTCCCCGAAGTCTTCGCGACAATGGCCAGGCCGTCGAGAATCGGAACACCGCTGGAAATGAGGGTGCCGAGCGTCCGCGTGAATTTCGCAACCGCGGCCTTCCGAATCAGGTCCCCGATGACCGGAACATTCAACGCGTATCGATCGACGAGCTTCCGGCCGGCCGGGCTGCCGTAGAACCGCTTGATGCCGTATCCAGAGGCCACAGCCCCAATAATGAGAAAGAGAATGTTGTGCTTCATAAAATCACTGACGCCCACGACGATTCGGGTCGGCAGCGGCAACACGCCTCCGAAATCGGTGAACATCGAGGCAAAAATGGGGATCACCCAGACCATGAGCACGCTGATGACCACGACGGCGACGCCGATGATAACCGAGGGATATACCATCGCCGACTTGACCTCTTTCTTGAGCTTCATGGCCTTTTCAATATGCTTGGCGAGCCGGTTCAGGATCGTGTCCAGGATACCGCCCGCTTCGCCGGCTGCCACCATGTTGACATAGAGATCGTCAAAGACCTTCGGAAATTTGCGCAGCGCATCCGCGTAGGTCGCCCCCGATTCCACATCGGCCCGAACCAGACCGATTGTCTTCGCCAAGGTCTTATTTTCGGTCTGGTTCGAAAGAATTTCAAGGCACTGAACCAGAGGAAGCCCCGCGTCGATCATCGTCGAGAATTGGCGGGTGAAAATGACGATGTCTCTGTCACCGACACCACCGCCGAAGCTTGGGAAGACCGACTTACGATCACCGGACTTGGGCTGTACCGATGTCGCGAGGATGTTCTGTTTTCGCAGTTGGGCGATCACCTCTTCGCGGGTTTTCGCTACCAGCTCGCCCTTCTGGACCTCTCCCTGGCGGGTTCGGCCACTCCACACAAACGTCGTTGCCATCGGCGCCTCCCCTGCGGCTTAGCGTCCCGTTATCTCACCGCCCCGACGCGTCGAGCCCCCGGAGGGTTCCCGCCCCGATCCATCATCGAGAGAAGCTCGTCGGGCACGCTCGAACGCGTCAAGGCTTCTTCATAACTGATCTGTCGTTTCGTGTAGAGCTCGTACAGCGACTGATTCATCGTCTGCATCCCGAATTTGTTTTGCCCGGTCTGCATCGTCGAATAGATCTGGTGCACCTTATCCTCGCGAATGAGATTCCGAATCGCGGGATTCGGAACCATCACCTCCATCGCCATCACACGGCTCTCGCCGTTGAGCTTCGGCACGAGCTGCTGGGAGAGCACACCCTCCAAGACAAAGGAGAGTTGCGCACGGACCTGCGGTCGCTGATGGGGAGGAAACACATCCACGATCCGGTTGATGGTTTGCGCGCAACTGTTCGTGTGCAACGTGGCCAGCGTCAGATGGCCGGTTTCAGCGATCGTGAGCGCCGCCTCAATCGTTTCGAGATCCCGCATCTCGCCGATTAATACCACATCCGGATCCTGCCGCAGGATGTATTTCAAGGCGGCTTTGAACGACTTGGTATCCGAGGTCACTTCCCGTTGATTCACCAACGAGGATTTATGCGGATGCAAAAACTCGATGGGGTCTTCGATGGTCATGATATGGTCGTGACGCTCGGTGTTGATCTTGTCGATCATGGCTGCCAGAGTGGTCGACTTTCCGCTCCCCGTCGGACCGGTAACCAAAATCAGGCCGCGGGGCCGTTTGAGCAATTCGGCCACCACCGGCGGCAATCCCAATTCTTCGATCGTTTTTGTCTGCACCGGAATGACGCGGATCGCCGCCGCGGCGGCCCCGCGTTGGGTGAAGACATTGGCGCGAAAACGGCTCAATCCCTTCAATCCGAAGGAGAGATCGAGTTCGTTCTCTTCCTCGTAGCGGTGCTTTTGTGCATCCGTCAGCACGCTGTAAATCAGCTGCTTCGTCTCGGCCGGACCCAAGACGGGATAATTCATGGGCACCAGATGACCGTTGAGGCGCATCTGCGGCGGACAACCCGTCGTGATATGAAGATCCGACGCGCCTTTTTCGATCATCTGCTGCAGAAGTTGATGGAGATTCGACATCTGTCGCAATCCTCCGGGTTAATCGCGTGAGCGGCCCGTCAATCGGCGAACGTTGTGCCGACCACTTCTTCCACCGTCGTCAATCCCTCACGGACCTTTTGCAGCCCGCTCATCCGCAACGTTCTCATACCCAATGCGATCGCCTTCCGCTTGATCTCGTCGGCGGTTCCTCCCTGAAGGACCAGTTCCCGGATGCCCTCTCCGACCGGCATCACCTCATAAAGGGCCACCCGGCCTTTGAACCCGGTGGACGAACATGTCTGGCAGCCCTTTCCATGGAAGCATTTCAGCGAACCGGCCTCGGAAGCCGGAAATCCCGCGGTCACCAGCGTCGGCTCTGGGATTTTGACCTCTTCCTTACACTGGACGCAGATCCGCCTGACCAAGCGCTGTGCCAGGATCAGGACCACCGACGACGCCACCATGAACGGCTCGATCCCCATATTCAACAGACGATTGATCGTGCTGGGGGCATCGTTGGTGTGAAGGGTGGAGAGAACGAGGTGGCCGGTGAGCGCGGCCTTCACGGCAATTTCGGCCGTCTCATAATCACGGATTTCTCCCACCATGACCACGTCGGGATCCTGCCGAAGGAAGGAACGTAGTGCGGCCGCAAAATTGAGCCCGATGTCGTCCTTCATTTGGACCTGATTGATCCCCATCAGGTTGTACTCCACCGGGTCCTCGGCGGTCATGATGTTGATATCCGGTTGGTTGATCTGTTGCAGGGCCGAATACAGCGTCGTGGATTTTCCACTACCGGTCGGCCCGGTGACCAACACCATTCCGTAGGGACTATTGATGGCTTTCATGAAATCGTCGAGCGCCCCGGTCTCAAAACCCATTTTGGTTAAATCGAGCGAGAGATTGCTCTTGTCCAAGATACGCATCACCACTTTTTCCCCGAAGAGACAGGGAAGCACCGAAACACGGAAATCCACATCCCGCTTCTTCCCCAGCTTGAGCTTGATCCGGCCATCCTGGGGAAGCCGACGTTCCGCAATGTCAAGTTTCGACATGATCTTGACTCGTGAAATCGCGGCGTTTCGAATCTTGAGCGGAAGATTCATCACCGTCTTGAGCGAGCCATCCACTCGGAATCGAACGCGGAATACCGTCTCGAACGGCTCCATGTGGATATCGCTGGCGCCGACCTTGATGGCGTTGATCAAGAGCCCGTTGACCAGCTTAATGATGGGCGCTTCGATATTAGCGTCGCCGGCCTCATCCTTCTGCTCCTCGACCACATCCACGTTGTCCAGCGCGTCGCCGACGATGTGATCAAAGTCCTCCACGTCGACCGTCGGTCCCTCATCGACCCCTGACGTATCGTCTCCGGCCAGCTCATCGACGGTATAATCTTTGGCGTCCAGCATCATCGCCCGCTCGGGCTTTGCGGGCTCCGGTGACTGGCCGTACGCCGTCTGGATCGCGGCCACGATGGCCGATTCGCTCGCCACCACCGGGTCAATCGTATATCCCGTCAGAAACTTGATGTCGTCCAGCGCGAAGACATCGCTGGGGTCGGCCATCGCTAAGGTGATGACGGAACCGGCTCGCTTGAGAGGGAGCACCCGATATTTCTTAATGGTATCGGCCGGAATGAGCTTCACGAGCGCGGGATCAACCGTGATTTGGGCGAGATCAACCGCGGGGATACCGAATTGTTGGCTGAGGAAGGTGAGGAGCTTGCCCTCCTCGAGAAATCCAATCCGGACTAGGATACTGCCGAGCCGGCCCCCGCTCTTCTTCTGAGCGATGAGGCCCCGTTGGAGCTGTTCTTCAGACACCAGGTGGGCCGCAACGAGCAAGCGTCCCAGTTTCTCATTCGCGATAGCAGAGGGAGGTGTCGCCGCCATGATTCCGATCAGGTTAAGGGTGCGGGAAACATCGCGACTTTCTTCCGACGATGCCATCCCTTCCATGAGTACGATCCCCGCCGCCCTGAACCCGAGGAGCTATGGGCATCTCGCCGTACTTGAGGGGTTTGGTCACCGGAATTTTTCAGCAACCGTCGCGCCAAAGCGGACAAAAGTGTAGTCGAGGGGGTAGGCTTTGTCAAAAACCCGCCATACAAACGTCGGGATTCCGCCTCGGCGTGATAGAGAGAAAGATGGTCACGGAGTCCCGAGACCGGGACGAGCAACCTCGACGCCCGGAAACACCCGAGAGTCAGCCGATCAGGGCCCGTCGCATGACGTCAACCGGCGCCCGCCGAGCTGTCCAGATCGTAAACGCCAACGCGCCCTGGTGAACGAGCATCCCCAGTCCACCCGCGTGACGCGCCCCCACATCTTCCGCGGCTTTCAACAGCATGGTCGGGCCTGAGTAAACAAGGTCATACACCACCAGGGAACGATTAAGCCATTCCACCGGGAGCGGAGATGGATCATCACTCCGCATGCCCACCGAGGTCGCTTGAACCACTCCACGGAAGGTGCGGCTAGGCGGCAAGGCCCGGAACGATGTCACGACCGACCAATCGAGAGAGGGGAATAATCGTCGGAAGCGCCGGACCAGCTGACGAGCTTTGGGCACCGAGCGATTGGCGATCGTCACGGCCCGCGCCCCCCCAAGTGCCAAGGCGACCACCACGGCTCGCGCCGCTCCACCGGCACCGAGCACCAGAAACCTCCCTCCTCGAACGGAAACTCCAGTGTCCTCCCGGAAAGCTCGCAGGAATCCCCGCGCGTCGGTGTTGTATCCAACCAGCCGTCCTTCGTACAGGTGGATGGTGTTCACGGCACCGATCAACCGTGCCTCGATCGATAGCTCGTCCAGGTACGGAACCACGCGCTCTTTATGGGGAATCGTCACGTTGGCCCCTACAACGCCAAGGGCCACCAAGCCACGGATGGCCGGTCGCAGGGCACTGGACCGTACGGGGAACGGCACGTAACAGTAGTTCAGGCCCAGTGCAGCGAACGCCGCGTTATGCATCTGCGGGGAACGGCTGTGGCCGACCGGGTCGCCCAAGAGCGCAACCACCCGGGTCGTGCCGGTCACCCGAGGTGGCGTCGGCGCAGAACGAGACCATGTCGTCATCACGTCGCCTCCCCACCACCCAACATACGGATTCCTCGGAACATGTAGTGCAAACCCGAAACAATCGTCAGCCCCAACGTCACCGCCAGTACAACCCCGACCAATCGAGGAGCCATCGGGGTCGTCATCCCGAGAAGCGCTGCCACGACATACACCAACTGCGCAACCGTCGTCGCTTTTCCCATCAGTGTCGGCATGATATTAACCCGTTCCCGCAGCAAATGGATGACCAAGGTCCCGATGCTAATAATCACATCCCGGCTGACGACGATGATCGTCACCCAAATCGGAATAACCCCCACGATCGACAACACCACGAAAGCCGTCACGAGAAGGAGCTTATCCGCCAGCGGGTCAAGGTACCGTCCCAAGGTGGTCCGTTGATCGAGCACCCGTGCGATCATGCCATCCAGCGCGTCCGTCAGCCCCGCCCCCAAAAAGACGAGCAGCGCCCAACCCGAATATCCGTACACAATCAAATCAACAAAGATCGGAACCAACAAGATTCGAACAACGGTCAAGAGATTCGGGATATTCATGGCGCCACCCCAAGGCGCCCTGTTCACGACGGTCCGGTCTTTAGGCATCGCCCGCGATCCACATCATGTAGGGACAATGTGTGTCTCGTCACGTGGAGTCCTGTCTCCAGAAGAGGGACTGGAACGACAGCCAGCGCGTTGCACAGTGTTTCGGCAACGCTATCCGACATCATATCAATATCCTGCGTGGACCAGCAGCAAGCCCCCCCCCCCTTGCGAGGCACTCTTAAAACGGGCTATAATGCGGCCCTGGCATACGGGTTCCAACACTTGAGTTCGGGAGCGTGTGAGATGTTAATGGAAATCCACCAGGTCGAAGGCTTTGATCCTCAGCGACGGTCGTTCAATCGTAACGCCGAAATTCATCGAAGCGATGAGGGCCTGTTCGGCCGATTTCATTACGAGGGACTTCGCATAGAAACCGGAATGCATTTTGAGGTCCATCTGGTGATGGCCGACCTGGTCGACCGACTCCAAGAGGTCGGGTTTACCCAGCTCCGCTCGCGCGTCAACTTCAAGGGCTCCCGTTATCTGGCCGAACGCCACCCCTGGGTCGATTATCCAGACAAGGTGACTCGCTAGTTTGTCACCGGGCCGGTCCCCGGCCCGCGCTTCCTCCCCTACCTTCTGCGGGGACCCGCCGCTGTTTCCTCCTCCCCCCGAACCGGATCGACCGCGATATCAAGGCTCTTTTCTATCCCTTTGAGGAACCCTTTGAATTGTTCCACCAGCTCGATCTGCCGCCGGCGCCAGGTGATGACATCCTGTTCGATGGACGCGCGTTCTTCCCGCGCCTTGCGCGTGAGATTATCTGCCGCGACTTCCGCTTCGCGGACACGGAGCTCCGCTTCCCGCTGGGCCTGACGTTTCATTTCGTCGACCATCCGCTCCGCTGAGACGAGCGTCTGGCTGAGCAGATCTTCCTTCCGCTTGAGCTCAGCCAGCGCCGATTCGAGCGCCTCGATGCGATCCTTGGCGTCCCGATTCTCTTTTGAAAATTCCTCAAACGTGTCGGACAAACCCGCCAGAAACTCATCCACCTCGCGTCGATCATACCCCCGGAACACTGTTCGGAAACCGATCTGCTGAATATCGATTGGCGTCACCTTCATAGCGATTCTCCTTCCATCCACCCTCTCCCCGCGCCGTGCGACGGAGGGTCGTCCCCAAACTCAAGGTGCAAAACCGTGGGTCTTCTTAATGCAGCCGCTGCGCCGCTTGCTGAAGCGTCGCCACCAAGAACCGTTGGAGAAAGACAATGACCAAGATCACCACCAGAGGCGAAAGATCGATGCCCAGACCGTACCCTCCGATTGCGCGTCTGACCGGATAGAGGACCGGTTCGGTCACCTTGTACAAAAATTGCACGATAGGATTATACGGATCAGGATTGACCCACGACAAAAACGCCCGAACGATCAGCACCCACATATAAAACGTGAGGGCCATGTCGACCACCGTCGCCACCGCCTCAATAAAATTTCCCGCTATAAACATGCGCGCTCCCTGTCGGATACCCCCCTGAGGTCGCCGTGATCCCGTCCTCCCAAACTGGTCGGCTCGGTGGACCGCCGGTTACGCCAGAGGGACATTTCGCACACCGTTCCTCGCACCGAAGATTGCCCTCCCGACTCGAACCATGGTCGCGCCCTCGGCCACCGCAACCTCGAAGTCGTCGCTCATCCCCATGGAGTATTCCACCATCTTCACTCCCGGGACATCGGCCTCCACCATCTGTCCGAGGCGGCGCAGCTCTCGAAAGTATGGGCGTGCCCCTTCGGAATCCGCCGAGGGGGGAGGGATCGTCATGAGACCCTCAACCTGCACATGGGCGTGTCGCGCCAATCCTTCGATGAGCGGCTGCAATTCCGAGGGATCGACGCCCCCTTTCTGGGCCTCGCGTCCGACGTTGACCTGGACCAACACGCGCTGACGCGTTCCCGCCGCGGATGCAACCGCTTCAATCGCCTCGCCGAGTCGGAGCGTGTCCACCGAATGGATCACCTCGAACCGGCCGACCGCCACACGCGCCTTATTCGTTTGCAAACGCCCGATCAGATGCCACACCCAGGGACGCGCTCCCCCTCCCTCGCGCGGCCGATTCCCTCGCGCGGCCGATTCCGGCTCGGCGCAAGCCATCTTGGCCACGGCTTCCTGGACACGGTTTTCTCCGAAGTCCCTGACGCCGGCGGCAGCCGCGGCAGCGATCGCCGACACGCCCACACCCTTTGTCACGGCGATCAATCTGATTGACGCCGGATCCCGACCGCTGCGCTCGGCCGCCCGCGTGATCCGACCCCGCACATCGGCGATACGCTGGACGAGATCGGGGGCAGTCATCGGCTGATCGCCTACGGCACCCGAACCGCGCTCAGCATCCCCTGCGGCGAACGCCCCTCCCGGCGATAGGATGAAAAGAGGTCGGCCTCACACCGGGTACACAGATCGACCGCGTGGATACGATCCGCCTCCACGCCACGCTCCGCCAGTTGCTCTCGAATAAACGCCCGGAGGTTGAAGTAGCCCTTGCCCTCCGAGAGCCGCTCGACCCAGCGCTGCCAGCCGGGAAATCGCGCCTCCAAGAGGTCGAGCACCGCCCGTCCCACTTCGAAGCAACACACCCCGATGTGCGGGCCGATTGCGGCCTCCAGCCGATTCGACCTGGAGCCGAATCTGGTCGTCAGGCGGTCCATCGTGGTCGTCGCGATCCCCATCAGCGCGCCGCGCCACCCCGCGTGCACGGCGGCCACCACGCGCCGATCCGGATCGTGAACCAACAAGGGCAGACAATCGGCGGTCGTGACGCCGATCCATCCCCCGGCGCCGGCGGTGGCCAGCGCGTCGGCGTCGGCGGCTGAGGCCTCCGCTTGGAGGGTCCCCCAATCACGGCGGTCGGCATCCACGATCAGGATCCCGTCTTTATGGACTTGGTTGGCGGTGACCACCGGGGTACCGTCGATCGTCCGGTTCGTCTTCGAGAGAAACCCCTTGGTTCCAAATCGGTGCGGCGCGCCAAACCCGGGCAGCGCCAGCCAGATCCCGGCCGCTCCGTGCTCGACGCGATACGAGGGGGCTCCTTTCATCCCGGGTTAATCCAACTGCTTTCGTAAAAACGTCGGGACATCCCATTCGTCCTCAGTCAACCCGTCTCGGGATTTCACCGCGGACGGGCGGCGCACGGGGGGCGCGCCATCATGCGCGTCGCCGCGCGGCGACGCAAGACTGAGGGGGGCGGCGAACGCCGACACGACGGCGACCTCGGTCGAGGACATGGCGCGCATCTCGGTCGGCCCATCAAATCCGGTCGCGATCACGGTCACCAGCACTTCGTCCTGCAACTGATCGTTGATGACGGAACCGAAGATAATGTTCGCGTCCGGGTCAGCCGCTTCCTGAACGATCGAGGAGGCTTCGGTGACTTCGTGCAGGGACAGGTCGGGCCCTCCGGAAATATTGATCAAGACGCCCCGGGCGCCCTGAATCGATCCGTCCTCCAAGAGAGGGCTGGCAATCGCTCGTTGCGCCGCCTCAACCGCGCGGTGCTCCCCTCGTGCGCGGCCCATCCCCATCACAGCGCGCCCCATGTGGGTCATGATGGCCCGGACGTCGGCGAAATCAACATTCACGAGCCCTGGAATCGTAATGACATCGGCAATCCCCTGCACCCCTTGGCGCAAAATATCATCGGCGACTGCAAAGGCACGTGTCAAGGGGGTACCCTTCTCGACCACGCTCAGCAAACGCTGATTGGGGATCACCAACAGCGTGTCGCACGCGGTTTTCAGCTCCCGGACCCCCGCCTCCGCTTGCTTCATGCGGCGGGCGCCTTCAAAGACGAACGGTTTGGTGACCACCGCCACGGTCAGCGCTCCGAGCTCTTTGGCCACTTGGGCAATCACCGGCGCGGCGCCCGTTCCGGTTCCGCCTCCCATCCCGGCCGTGATGAAGACCATATCAGCGCCGGCAAGCACCTCGCGAATCCGGTCCGCGTCCTCGAGCGCGGCGTCTTTCCCGACCTGGGGGTTGGCGCCCGCCCCCAGCCCTTTGGTCAGGCGCGCCCCCAACTGGATCTTGGTCGGCGCCGGCGACGACCGCAAGACCTGAAGGTCGGTGTTGGCCACGACGAATTCCACCTGGCCCAGGCCGCTCGCGATCATGGTCTTGATCGCGTTGCACCCTCCTCCCCCGACCCCGAGCACGATGATCTTGGCCGGCATCGTGTCCTGCGCTTCTGCCTCGAATAAGAACATGCTGCCCCCCTCCTTTCCCCGTAAAACGGGCTGCGCAACGTAGGGCCCAACCGAGCTTGCTGAGCGCTTCGTAGGCCCTGTTTCCCGGGCCGAGAAGCGAGATGATTCTCGCCGTTCAGGCCCGAGGCTGCGAGATGTCGTTGACCTTCGTCCGCCCCGTGCTCCCATTTAGAAGAACTCCTGCGCCCAGTCCTTCATCCTCCTGACCACCCGTTGCATCATCCCGTTGGCGCTGCGCTGGGAGCGAAGCGGTTCGCGACTCTTGGCGCCATAGAGGATTAACCCCACGCCGGTGGCGTACATGGGGCTATTGACGATATCGACGAGTCCTCCCACATCGGTTGGGGCGCCACGGCGCACGGGAAGATCCATCACTCGTTCCGCCAACTCCACCATGCCGTCGAGTATCGAGGTCCCGCCGGTGATCACCACCCCGGCAGCGACCCGCTCGTCATACCCCATCTTCCGCAAGTCCTGCGCGACCAACGAGAAGATCTCCTCGGCGCGGGGTTCGATGATCTCGGACAAGAGTTGCCGCGACAGCACGCGCGCGGGGCGCCCTCCCATGCTCGGCACTTCGATCGTCTCGTTGTCGCGCACCATCGAGGTCGAGGCGCATCCGTACCGGATCTTGATTTTCTCGGCCTCGTATGCGGGCGTCCGGAGGCCCACCGCGATGTCGTTGGTCACGTGATTGCCCCCGATCCCGAGCACCGCCGTGTGCCACACGCTGTTGTCCACGATGGTCGCAAGATCGGTCGTCCCCCCGCCGATGTCGATCATCGCAACGCCAAGCTCGCGCTCCTCCGGCGTCAAGACCGCTTCGCTGGACGCCAGCGGCTGAAGGATCAGGTCCACGACCTCGAGCCCCGCCCGGTTGATGGAGCGGACGATATTCTGAGCCGAGGTCACGGCCCCGGTGATGATGTGCACCTCGACCTCCAGGCGGGTGCCGAACATGCCGATCGGATCCTTGATGCCTTCTTGATCGTCGACCGCAAACCCCCGAGGCAGCACGTGCAGGATTTCCCGGTCCATCGGGATCGCCACGGCTTTGGCCGCTTCGACAACCCGCTGGACGTCAGCCGCGGTCACCTCACGGTTTTTGATCGCGATCACCCCGCGGCTGTTAAACCCTTTGATGTGCGATCCGGCGATGCCGGTATAGACCGAATTGATTTCCACCCCGGCCATCAACTCGGCCTCTTCCACCGCTTTTTTGATCGATTCGATCGTGCTCTCGACGTTGACCACGACGCCTTTTCGCAGACCCCGCGACGGGTGGGTTCCGATGCCGATGATCCTGACGTGCGGCCGCTCGCCCGGCAGCGCGCCACCGGAGACTTCACCGACAATCGCGCAAATCTTCGTCGTGCCGACGTCCAGTCCAACGACGATGTGCTCTCGTTTTGCCACGTCGACCTCCCCACCTCGCTTGCGTAGCGCAACGCAGGCGCGCCTTACCGCGCCGAGGCTGCGAGACGCTGTTGACCCTCTTCCCGCCGGTCATTCCGACCCGTCGGAGGCTGATCGCCGTTACGATCCCGCCTCGGATGCCACCACCACGCGATCGCGAAAACGCAGATCCACCACCCGGGCGCCGGAGGCCCGGCCTCTCAGGTCCTGGAACACGGCGACGTATCGCCGCCACTTGTCGCCATACTCGCCTTGCCCAAAGCGCACCCGTGAGCCGTCCGTGAGGATCACCAGCGGATCCCCCGGAGACGTCACATCGACGACCAAGTCTTCAGCTCGGAGTTCGGAAGGCGCCATGGCGCGAAACCCTGCGAGCACCGCGGCGGCGGTCGCCAGCCCCTCGGGATGCTTCTCCGACACACCCACAATGATCGGGAGCCCGCGGTCGAGCGGCGTCGCCTCGAGTACCACGCCGTCCGGATCGATCAGCACGTAGCCGCGGCCCATCCTCGCCAGGGCGGCCGGGATACGTTCCTCAATGTCGATACCGATCGTGCCGGGAAATCGCTTGTGAACCGCGGCCGATTTAATCCACGGGTGGCGCTCGAGACGTGCCACGATGGGCCCGGCCTCGACCTCCCATAACCGAACGCCATCCGGGACGCCCGCCCACGCACGCACGTCGGCCTCGGACAGCCGCCCCACGCCGCGCACCTCGATGCGATCGACGACGTCCCACCCCAGTTCGCTCCATGCCAGCGGCCACCACCCGGGCGCCCACGCCGCGGCCGCGGCTCCGCCGCCGATCGCGACTGCCGCGACCACCCCGGTCGCCCAGGTCAGGCGGCGCTTTCGCCTCACCCGAGTCATCCCACGCGCCCCCGAGCCGCCGTCACGATCGCCTCCACCAGATCGTCAAACGCGATGCCCACCCCACGCGCAATGTCGGGCAACAAACTGGTCTCCGTCAGGCCGGGCAAGGTGTTGACCTCGAGGACGTAGGGAGTGCCTGCCTCGTCAACCAGGCAGTCCACCCGGCCGTACCCTTCGCAGCCCAACGCCCGAAACGCGGTCAGCGCCACATCCAACGTCCGGCGGGTCACGTCGGGAGGAAGCGGGGCGGGGAAGATGTGCTCTGACATTCCTGGAGTGTATTTCGCGACGTAATCGTAAAACGCCGTCTTCAGCCTGATTTCGATCGCACCTAACGCCCGCTCGCCCAGGATGCCGACCTGGATTTCCTTCCCGGCGATGTAGGCTTCGATCAATACCCGTCGGTCGTATTCAAACGCCTGAGCCAATGCCGCGGGCAACTCCGCAGCCTGCGACACGATGCTCACCCCGACGCTCGACCCTTCCCCGTTCGGTTTCACCACGACCGGGAACGGGACCGGGAACGGGAGCGGTGGAATGGACGCGGCCCGAGTCAGCAGGACGTACCGAGGGACCGGCAGTCCCTCCGCTTCAAACAACCGGCGCGAAACCACTTTGTCCATCCCCAACGCGCTCGCCAACACACCCGATCCGGTATAGGGGATTCCCAGCACTTCCAGCAACCCTTGAATCGCGCCGTCCTCCCCGAGTCGACCGTGCAACGCAATAAACGCCAATTGGACCCGTTCCCGCGCCAACCGTTCAGGCACGGTCGCGTCCACATCGATCGCCACCGCGTCGTACCCCTTGCGCCGCAGCGCCGCCAGCACGGCCGCCCCGGTTTTGAGCGAGACGTCGCGCTCGGCCGACGTCCCGCCCATCAGCACGCCGATCCTCAGGGATGCGCTCATGCCCGCCCCACGATCTTTA
>JACQCD010000102.1 GCA_016201825.1 Nitrospirota bacterium
ACAACCGCCAGTCCTTGGCCAATGGATGTCCGAGTGACTCATTGAGATGGATCGTGGAGCACGCATGTTCGTCTCGTTCGACGAGTGCGTCGTGATACCATCCCGTCTTCTCAAGGCCAAGAGCGAGTCCTCCAGCACCCGCGAAGAGTTCAACCGATTTGAATCGTTTCATCGCTCGGTCTCCAGAAACCGCACCACTCGTTTTTGGAGCGATTCCGTTCTTTTTAGTTGGCACTCCCAAACGGTCAGATAGTCCCAGCCGAGTCGATTTAGTTTTCGACGAACCGTGGCGTCCCGTTTTTTGTTCCTGGCCAGCTTCGGTTCCCAAAAGCTACGCCTCGTCTTGGGCATTCGGTACTGACGGCAACCGTGTTGATGCCAAAAGCATCCATGGACGAAGATTACCTTGTTACGGGAGGCGAACACAAGATCGGGATTGCCAGGTAGCGCCTTTGAATGAAGGCGGTAACGATATCCCATCCCGTGGATGAGGCGGCGTACGATCATCTCGGGCTTTGTGTCAGCGTTCCGTATTCGTGACATGCGGTCGCTTCTCTCTGCGCGAGTCAATGGGTCGAAACGAGGCATCTATTTAGTCCCGATCAAAACAAGCTCTGTTGCAGGCAAATGGGGCCAAGGCAAATGGGGCCAGATTTATTTTTGGCGCCAGCGTCCAGACCGAGCGCTCGCTCCACCGAGCTCACCTGCGTTTACTCAGGGCTGTTGGCCCTTCTCGAAGTGGTCAGTCAGAACGGGAGCTTCAGCCCCTTGGGCGCCAGTTTGGTGCCGCTCAAGATTCCACTCAGGGCGTCGCTGCGGGATGCCAGTTCCTCGCCCAGCCCTCCAAATCCAGCGAGCTGCTTCTTGAGATCCTCAAGCGGTCCGTTGACGCGCTCGGCGATTGCGGCTTTGAGGTCCGCTTCTGTACACCCACAGCGACCGCGACCAATCTGAAAATTTTCTAGGGCCACCGACTTGGCGATGTGGCCTTGGCGCGTGCCGTGTTCTTACGCTCTTTAGAAGTTCGATCCGCAGCGGAGCACTCTCTCATCCACCCTTCTCTTTCCGAACGAGTCGAGACGTCTCTTCGTAGATACGTTCCCGTGGACCGATCGCCACGAGGTGAATCTCGCGAGCGGCCGACACCCGATAAATGATCCTGAAACGGCTGACCCGAAAACTCCGCAATCCAGCCAGATCGTCCTTCAGCACCTTGCCGATTTCGGGCTCGGAAAGCATCAACCGCAAACACGCTTTGACCTTGCGCTTCAGATATGGATGCAAGCCAGCAATCTGCCTCGCCACGTCCACGGGAACTCGGAGCGCGTAGAGAGCCGGCACGGGCTACCGACACAACTCGTCCAGCGTATAGCGCTTGGTCTTCTTGTTTTTGAACGCTCGAAGCCCCCGCTTGATGTCGCGCATGAGCGCCGCATCGGAACGGATCGCGACCGTTTCCTTCCAGCTCTCGAATTCGTCCGGGCTCACCAACACCGCCGCGGGCCGGCCGTTCTTCGTGATGACGATTTCCTCATCCGCCGCATCCACCGCCTCGACGAGACGGCTCAAATGGGTCTTCGCTTCCGACAGCGACAACGTCTTCATGGCCTCTCCCGTGCTGTTGACCAGAATTCAGCCCATCTTACCACAGTTCTCCCTAAAGAGGGTCTTCGCGAACTGCGTGTGCTCACGGCTGTTGGTCTTTCTCGAAGTGACCAGTCAGAACGGCAGCTTCAGCCCCTTAGGCGCGAGTTTGGCGTTACTCAAGATTCCGCTCAGGGCGTCGGATCGGGAGGCCAGTTCATCGCCCAGCCCTCCGAAACCAGCGAGCTGCTTTTTCAGATCTTCCAGCGGTCCGTTGACGCGCTCGGCGATTGCGGTCTTGAGATCCGCCTCGAACTGCGTTGCTTGCTCGGCGACGAGCTTTCCGACGGCGTCTTTGAAGACCCGGTCCAGGTCCGATGTGACTTTCACGTCGGGGTTCTGGGTCGTGCCCGTGATCGTCGCTTCCAGGTTGAGCGCCTTGACGTCGGCCAGCGCCGAGGCGATCGCGCTCGCCATTCGACCGCTCGCCTTCTGATCGCCGGTTGAGAGATGGACGCCGGAGAGATGGGAGTTCACGTTGGCGTCCAGGGCGTCGCCGGTGATGCTGGCTTTCACGTCCACGTTTGACTGCGCGCCATCGAGGGTCACCGGCCATTGGGGGTTATCCGACAGGACGGCGTGCTCGATCCGGTAGCCGTCGACGTTGAGGGTGATGGTGTCGCGCGGCTTGGTCGGATTGACGCGGTTGATCTCGCCGTGCAGCGCGACGGAGCGCGGTTGTTGGAGCTTGTCGCCCGTGAACTCGAACACCAGCGGCAATCCCAGGACGTCTTGATCCGGGGTGATGTTGCGGACCTGTCCGGCGATGATTCCCGCTGGGATGTCGACCGAGACGCGCACAGTGCGGATCAGGAAGTCCGGGAGCGGTTGACGCTCCACAAAGCGCACGTCGACGCCCTTGCCGCGGAGCGGTTTGACCTCCACGGGTTGGTCGCCGGTCTTGCCGGCTCCGGCCAGTGTGGGCTTGAGGCGTTCGTACCACGTCGCGGCCGTCGCGCTCCAGCGGCCGATCTCGCCGCCGAAGAGCGCGCCCGCGACGTTCCCCAGGCCCGCGGGCGACAGGGTGTATTTTTCTTTGAGCCGTTTGACGTCCGCTTGCGGCGCGGCTGCTGCTTCCTCGATGCGGTGCTTCAGCGCGGCGACATCGCGGGCCAGGTCCTCGCGCGCGCCTTTGACCCGATCGAGGTCCTGCTTCACGGTCTTCTGCAGCTCCACGGCTTCGCCCGCGCCCGAGAGGAGGCCTTCGACCCCTCCCTTGCGCGAGGACTTGATCGTCTCGAATCGCCGCTTGTACTCGTCCAGCTTCGCCTTGTCGGGAAGCTCGGCCACGCGCTGCTTCCACCGCTCGCGTCCGGTGTCGACGTCGGCTCGGACCGCGGTGATCGCCTTGAGGGATTCCAAGTCTTCCTTCGCGAGGATGTCGCGAGCGCTCGGCAGATCGAGAGTAGGGAGGGAGAACGACGACGCTGCTTTGGGTTCCTTCTTCTGGTCGGTCTGTTTGACGAGCGCTCCTGACGTCTTTCTCTCCGTGTTGAATCGCACGCCCTCGATGGTCATCTCGTCGATGATCACCTTGCGCCGCAGAAGTTGGAGCGCTTCCATCCCGAACGCGATGCGGTTGGCCTCGACGGCGTTGCGCATGGGTTCGTCGGGATTCGTGACTTGCAGACGTTTGAGCTCGATGCCGAGGGGGAAGAACGAGACGTCGGCCGCGCCAAGCTCGACCTTCGCGCCGACCAATTTAGAGCCAACGGTTTCGATGCCGCGCTCGACGAGCCGATCGATCAGGAGCCACCAGACGGCGAGGCTGAGCGCGACCACGACGAGGAACGCACTCAGGCCCGGCCAACGGATCCACTTCATCCGCCGCCCCCGAGATTCGAGTACGAGCGGTACATCTGGGCGAACTTCGTCGCCGTGAGGGCCTGGACGATCCGCAGCCGCTTCACCCAGGCGAGCACCCGCGCGCGGTACTGGCGGATCGCCCAGTTCAGCGCGAGCACCGTGGGCGCGAACAGCGCGAGCGAGACGAGCAGGCTCCCCATCACGACCGAATTATTGAACCGCTCGACCTTCCAGAGCGTCGAGTTGTACAGCGCGGTCCACACGCCGTTGAGGGGCTGCGCGGTCAGCACGGCGAGGCCGAGGCGGTGGAACACGGGATCGAGCAGGTAGGCGACACCCGAGAAGACGGCCGCCCCGAGCAGGAACGCGGAGAGATTGACGCGGAGGATGAGGACGAGCAGGAGGACGAATAGATTATGGAGGCTCCACAGCGGCGTGAAGCCCGTGATCAGCGCGAACGCCAGCGCGAGGCTGATTTGGCCGGGCTCGGCCTCGGAGTTGAGGACGTGGAGGAATTTCAGAGTCGCCCTGAGCATCCGTGCTCCCTACCTGCGCTCGTCCGCCGCGCCCGAGGGTCCGTCCCCGGATGGACGATCGTCAGAGCGTCCGCGGTGTGGCGTGGCTACGTCCCCGCGATCGTCATCGACGCGACCTTGAGCGTCGGGGCGGCGACGCGGGAGCGGAATTCCAGGTCGTTGCCGACCAGTTCGATCTGGCGGAAGATGTCTTTCAGGTTACCGGCGATCGTGATTTCCTCGACCGGATACGCGAGTTCGCCATTTTCGATCCAGAGGCCCGACGCGCCCTGCGAGTAATCCCCGGTCACGGTGTTGACGCCGAACCCGATGAGATCGGTGACGTACAGACCGCGGGGTACCGACGCGATGATGTCTTGGGGCGACGAACTCCCGGCAGCCAGAAAAAGGTTGGTCGGCGAGACGCTCGGGGTGTCGCCGACGCCGCGGGCCGCGTTGCCGGTCGAGGTCAAGCCCAGCTTTCTCGCCGAATACGTGTCGAGCAGGTAGCTCTTCAACACGCCCCCTTCGACGACCGCTGTTCGGCGGATGGGCAGCCCCTCGCCGTCGAACGGTTTCGATCCGAGTCCGGTCGGGATCGTGCCGTCGTCGACGATCGTGATCAGGGGCGATGCAATCACCTTGCCCAGCATGCCCGCCAAAAACGAGGTGCCTTTGTAGATCGCATACCCCGACACCGCGCCCGCCAGCGTGCCGATCAACCGAGCTGCCATTTGCGGGTCGAAGACCACCGGCGCTTCTTGCGTCGCCACCTTGCGCGCGCCGAGGCGCGCGAGCGCCCGCTGAGCAGCGATCTTACCGATCACCTCCGGCGGGTCCAAGAGACGAAATTTCCGTCGGGTGGAGTACCAGTAGTCGCGCTGCATCGCCCCGTCGCGGCTGGCGATCGCCACCACCGAGAGCGAGAAGCTCGAACTCCGGTACCGTCCGTACACGCCGTTAGTATCGGCGTACATGATCTCGGTGAGGCTGTGGTCGAAGTCGGAGCCCTCGGAGTTGGTGATGCGGGGGTCCGCGGCCAACGCGCTGGCCTCCGCGGCCTGGGCCAGGGCGATCTTGTCCTCGGCCGGAGGATCTCCGTACGTCTGATCCCACAGATCCAAGTCGGGAATCACGGTCACGCCCTCGCCGGATGAGGGCAGGCCGGCGTGGGGATCTTGCGCGGTGAGGGCCGCCCGGGCGCAGGTTTCCTCGACCAGGCGTTCGAGGGAGGGACGGGTGAAGTCGGAGGTCGAGCTGACCGCCGTGCGGTGATCGATGATGACCCGGAGGCCGAGGCGCCGCTCGCGGGCCTGCTCCAGCTTGTCCACCGCCCCGAGGCGGACTCGGGTGGAGAAGCTGGTGCCGTCGACCGCGATGAGGTCGGCGTCCGCCGCGCCGCGACGCCGGGCCCGGTCGAGCAGGTCCGAGGCAAGATCGCGGTCGAGCGCCATGTCAGCCTTGCGTGCCCCCGACGGTCAAACCGTCGATCTTGAGCGTGGGCAGGCCCACCCCCACCGGAACCGATTGCCCGTCTTTTCCGCAGGTGCCGACCCCGGCATCCAGCTCCAGATTGTTGCCCACCATCGACACGCGCTTCAACACGTCG
Source organism: Nitrospirota bacterium (assembly GCA_016201825.1). Taxonomy (GTDB): domain Bacteria; phylum Nitrospirota; class Nitrospiria; order 2-01-FULL-66-17; family 2-01-FULL-66-17; genus 2-01-FULL-66-17. Next base: position 5,575 of record JACQCD010000102.1, read on the forward strand.
GGACCGTTCCCGATCAGCGTGGCGCCCTTGACCGGGTGGGTGATCTTTCCGTCCTCGATGAGGTACGCCTCGCTCGCCGAAAACACGAACTTGCCGCTGGTAATGTCCACCTGCCCGCCGCCGAACGTCACGGCGTAGAGCCCGCGACGGACCGACCCGATGATCTCTTCGGGCGTCGACTGTCCCGCCAGCATGAAGGTGTTGGTCATTCGCGGCATCGGGCTGCAGGCGAAGCTTTCCCGCCGGCCGTTGCCGGTGAGGGGCATGCCCATCAGCCGCGCGTTCAACTTGTCCTGAAGATACCCGGTGAGGATCCCGTTCTCGATGAGCACGGTGCGGCTCGTCGGAGTCCCTTCGTCGTCGACGTTGAGCGATCCGCGCCGATCCGGGATGGTGCCGTCGTCCACGATCGTGCATAATTCCGATGCGACCCGTTGGCCGAGCAGATTCGAGAACGCCGACACGCCTTTGCGATTGAAATCCGCTTCCAGGCCGTGGCCGATCGCCTCATGAAGCAAAATGCCCGGCCACCCCGCGCCCAACACCACGGTCATGGTCCCGGCCGGCGCGTCGCGAGCCGAGAGGTTGAGGATCGCGCGACGCGCGGCCTCGTGGGCGTATGCCCGCCAGCGGTCCCGCTCGAAGAAAAAGGGAAAGCCGATCCGCCCCCCGCCCCCGAAACTGCCGACCTGACGATTGCCTCCCTCTTCGGCGATGCACGTCACGTTCAAGCGTGCCAGCGGCCGCACGTCACCGACCAGCGTCCCGTCGGAGGTCGCGATCAGCACGACCTTGTTCTCGCACGAGATCCCGGCCATGACATTGGTGATCCGCCGATCGAAGGCGCGCGCGACGCGATCGATCTCCCCCAGCAGATCGATGCGCGCCTGCAGCGGCGCGTCGATCACGGGCTGGTCGACGGCATAGAGGTCGCGGGCCGGCCGCCGGGCGCTCGGGATCGGCACGGTCGCCGAGCGATTGCCTTCGACCGCAATCGAGCGCGCCGCCTTGGCGGCCACCTCCAACTGGGGGAGCGTGATGTCGTTGGAGTAGGCGTAGCCGGTCTTCTCCCCCGCCACCGCCCGCACGCCGACCCCTTGGGTGATATCCCGAGACGCAGTTTTGACGATGCCCTCTTCCAGCGACAGCCCCTCCGAGACTTCGTACTCGAAGTACAGGTCGGCATAGTCGATTCGTTTTTCCAGCGCCCGCCCCATCGCCGACTCAAGATCCGACGACGTCAACCCGAAACGGCTTTCAAAAAAATGATGCGGCACCACGCCTTGCTCGGTCACCACGCCACCTCCACCCGTTCGCGCGTCACTCAACGCACCGCTGGATTATACGGGCAAGTTCGCCGGACGGTCAACCGAGCCGTTGACGACCCATCGGCGCCTCTCATCCTCTGATGGGATGGTCTGGCCGGAGTTCGTGCGTCGCTTACACACCCTCCCCTTGACCGCGTGCGCGGGGGTCGGTAAGATCCGGGTCTCCCATGGCGACGGCCACTCTCATCAAGCGGTTGATGCGCGAGCGTCCCCATCTGCGCGAGCCGCTGCAGTTTTATCGTCGGGTCTCTGAGCTGTGGGCCGCGTCGGCCCCGGATGATCTCACCCGGGTGCTGGTCGACCCCGACGACCGGCCCCTTCGGCTGGCGCGCGGCTGGCCGCTGATCGACCCTCCGCGCTTCGCCGACGCCGACCTCTCCCGCACGGCCGACACGTGGCGGCGTCTCCTCGCGCTGATGCGCACGCGGAACCCCGCACTGGCCGGGGCCGCCGACGCGGTGGATGCCGCATTCGGAACCGGAAGCCGATGCGCGCAGCATCTCGCGGCGATGCTCGGTCATCAGACGGTTCCCCCTCTTCCTCCCACGGTCCCTCCCGATTTCACCGGGTACCTGGTGCGTCTGGCGTTGCGCCCCTCCCTCGTCCCGCTCCTGATCCCCCTGGGCGAGGTCTTTTCGGATCGGGCGTGGAACCGGCCGGTCTGTCCGCTGTGCGGATTTCCCCCGGGATTGGCCGAGGAATTGGAGCGCGGCCGCCGGCTGTTTTGCAGCTTCTGTCCGGCCGGCTGGTCCTACACGGTGGTCGGATGCGCGTTCTGCGGGAATGCGGCCGAACAACACCTGGCGTGCGCGATCGAGGAGGTTGAGCCGGGGTATCACGTGGCGATCTGCACCCGCTGCAAGGGGTACCTCAAGACGGTCCACGCCCATGAAGTCGGCCGCGAGATCGATCCGTCGTTGGAGGATCTCGTAACGGTTCCCCTGGATCACGCGGCCCAACTCGAGGGCTACCTTTCCCCCACCGCGGCCGTCGCGTCGGCATTCGAGGTCCGCGATGACCGTGCTCGCTGACGACATCAACCGCGTCGCGCGCGAGTTCGGGTTCGCGCACGCGGGCATCGCTTCGGCACGCCCGCTGCCCTTCCATCAACGCGCGTACCGCCGCGCCGTGGCGGAGGGGCGCCACGGGGACATGGACTACCTCGCGCGTGAACTCGATCGCCGAGAGGACCCTTCTCGTGTGTTGCCGGGCGCCAAGACCGTCATCTCGTTGGCCGCCGCCTATTATCAGGGCGATCACGGCGCCCCGCCTCCCGACGCTCCCTCCGGGAAGATCGCGCGGTACGCGTGGGGACGCGATTATCACGATCTCATCGAACGCCGGCTCAATCGGCTCAAAGCTTTCATCCTCGAACGCGAACCCGGCGCAGCGGTGCGCTCCGCCGTGGATCACGCGCCGGTGCTGGAGCGGGCCTACGCTCAAGAAGCCGGCCTGGGATTCATCGGCAAGCACACGCTCCTCATCACCCCCGACCAGGGGTCGTGGGTCCTCCTCGCCGAATTGATCACGGACCTCGACCTGGCGTGCGACGCTCCCGCCGTCACCCAGTGCGGGAGTTGCACGCGCTGTCTGGATGCGTGCCCGACCAACGCGCTGATCGGACCGTTCCAACTCGACGCCGCGCGGTGTATCGCGTACCTCACGATCGAGCACAAGGGCGACACGCCCGACGAGCTGCGGCCGGCCGTGGGTGAATGGCTCTTCGGCTGCGACGTCTGTCAGGAGGTCTGCCCCTACAACGAGGACCGGGAGGAGAAGGACCTGCTCCCCGGGCTGGAATCACGCGACGGGCCGGGACCGTGGCTGGCCCTTGAGGACGCGGCCACGCCCCGCTCGCGGACGGCGTTCGATCGCCGGTTCGTTGGGACGGCGCTGCGCCGCGCCGGGGGCCGGGGCCTGCGGCGAAACGCCGAGGTCGTCGAGCACAATCTGGGCCAAGCCCCGCCGTCAGCGGCACCTCATCGAGACGGGACCGTCGTCAGCCTCTCACACGGGGAATGATGAATTCCTTGCCAGGCTTGGGGCGGGAGTGGCAACGATTACAATCCGACAGCGAGAACGCGACTCTCCCGTGGCAGCGGCCGCAGAATTCTCCCTTGGCGATCGCCTCCATCGTGACGTGGTTGGCCCCCGCCCGCATGACGAAGATTCCAGGGTGGCAATTCTTGCAGTCCAGCCACAGGGTATGGCCGTAGTGCGGATAGACCACGTCGGGCAAATCCCCTTTGACCCGAAACACCACGTCGAACTTCATGGGCTCTAGCGTCTTGGCTTTCGGATTCAGCGCATCCACCGGCCGGATGACGCCCAGGTCGATCGCGGCGACCCAGTCCACGTAGCCTTGTTTGGTCTGGGGCAAGAACGCGAACGCCAACGGGTGCGGCGCCCGGTCGGAGCCGGTCGCAATTTCGGAGGGGTTCTGGGAAGGCACTCCCAGCGCTTCCGGCGACACGCCCTCGACGGGCGCCTCGGGGAGCACGACGCCGGGCGGCAACGTGGGCGCCTCCGTCTCAGAGGGAGCGGTCACCGCTTCGAGCGCGGCTTCGAGCGGGGTCTTGCCGGACGGAGCGCTGCGGCACCCGCCCGCCCCGATCGCGACCGCCAGGAGCGCAACCCCTACCGACACTCTCACCGCCCGCGCTGGTTGGTGAGGGACCCCTCGCGCGCTACCGATCAAGAACCACGACCTCGCCCCGCATCCGATTATGGATGAAACAGAAATACGGATACCGGCCAGGTTTCTCAAACGTGTGGAGGCAGGCCTTCCCGGCATAGAGGTCTTCGCAGAGGATCTCCAGGCGATCGCCGGAACCCGACCCGGGGATGCTGGCGGTGAGGTGTCGTCTCGTGTCTTCGTTGCGCCATCGGACCGTGTCGCCGACCTCGATGGCGATCTGCTTGGGATCGAACGCATAGCTATCTTGCGCGATGACGACGTCGAACTGGTGGGTTTCCTCTCCCCCCGACGGCGCAAGCGGCCAGCCGGCCAGGAGGATCAACCACGCGCCGGCTGACACCACCGCCGCGCGTCTCACGGGGTTCCCGCCTTCGGCTTGACGTGACATCGCAGGCAATCGGTCAGCGGGAACGCCACCCGATCGTGGCAGCGGCCGCAGTATTCGCCCGCCGCGATCTTGGTCATGTGCATTTCGGGATTGCCTCCCGCCTTCTTCTTGAAGATCTTCTCGTGACAATTGTCGCACGAGAGCCACATCGTGTGGACCTTGTGGGAAAACACGACGTCGGGTTGATACTTGCTCTTCGTGATGATCACGATATCAAGATCAAACGGGGGCACCTCCGGCACGGCGGGATCGATGGCGTCCCGCGGTTTGATCTTGCCCTGCATGATTGTGGCGGCCCAATCCACCAGGTCGTACTGGTCTTTTGGAAACCCCGATAATTCGAGCGCCGGCGGGTGCGCCGCTCGTCCGGCCTGCTCCGCACGCCCCACCACCCCGCCCGGATCGCCGGTCCCGGCGATGTTTCCCCGGCTATCCAGGTAGATGACCATCGACGGTAGAGTAGAGAACAGGATTCAGCATCCCGTAGGCCGAGCCTATCTGTTGCCGCCCCTTTCGTCTGGCGGTGTCTCAATAGCCTTGCCATAGTCCGCTTCTCCTGT
>JACQCD010000081.1 GCA_016201825.1 Nitrospirota bacterium
CGATGCTCTACCGCTGAGCTATTCCCGCTTCTTCGCGCAATCTCAACAACCGGCCCCCGTAACATCGAGACCGTTGGCGAGTTTTTAACACGGGCGCTGGGTGAAGTCAATATTATGGCCTCACGTTTCTGATTCGGTCGTGCTCCACACGAGCTAGCCCCCTCCCCCATTTGTTCGAGCCTCCCTCCACCATTTGGAGAATAGACGGCCGCTTCGCGCCGAGGGATAATCGACTTACGTCATCGCAACCGAGGCTCCGTACAACGTCCGTTCGGATAGAGGACAACGTCCGAGCCGCAAAGGGAGGAGTGGCATGCGACGGATCGAGTTCCCCAGCGAAACGCGCGGCTTCCACCAACTGACCGCGGGCATCCTCATGGAACGCAACGTCGTGACCTGTCGGCCATCCGACAGCGGCCGCCACATCGCATCCCAGTTGACGACGTTGAACGTCGGGATGCTCCCGGTGGTGAAGACACGCGGCATCCTGGTGGGGTTGATTAGCGAGTTCGACTTGCTGAGGGTGCTGCAGGAAGGCCGGGAGCTGGACAGCGTGCGGGCGGAGGAGATTATGACCCGCGAGATCACGGCAGTTCAGGAGGACACGCCGGTGGACGAGGTCATCCGCCTTCTGGAGCGCCAGCACCTCCTCCGGGTGCCGGTGGTACTGGATGAAAAGCTGGTAGGCATCCTCGCTCGCCGAGACATCCTCTACGGCTATCTGAAGACAACCACTCCGGAGTGGCCCTCGGCGCGGCCGCTTACGCCCTGATCAGGCTGCGCCAGTCGGTAACCCGCGTCGTGGGGCTCGACGAGCTCCATCTCGGTGAGGAAGGCCAGGTGGGCGTCGACGAGCTCGCCGCAGTTGACGCAACGCCAGTTGTCTGGTGCCCAAGGCGTCTCCACGATCACATCCCCGGGATACGTTTCGCAACTCATCCACCCTCCGCATCGCAGACATCGCATGCCGGTCACCCCCCTTTTCCCGGATGGTTCCTCCCATGGCGTCGATCGACTCTGCCCATCCGTTTCATCGTGTGTCCTGTTCGTGTGTAGTCTGGGACAATCAGCGGAGCAACCCTATCCCCCGAAAGGAGTGTTTTGCGCGGGGAGAGATCTTTATGGTAGGCTACCGGCGTTTTTCTCGACGAATGAATCGTGCCCATGCTCGGTCCTTCAAACGATATCTTAAGGTTGTGCCCGGTCATGCCATTCCACGTCCAGTGACTCGACAAAGCAACCCAACCGTCCGCTGGATCTCCGTCGCCGGCCTCGCTCTCGTCGTTATCGCCGCAATCCTCCGAACCACCTCAGCCCTGGCGGGGGAACTCGACCAGCCCCCACCGGCCCAGCAGCCATCTCCGGTCCAGCAAGGCCCGGCGTCCCCGCAGCCGCCACCGCCTCCGGTTCCTCAGCCTCCGCCACCGTCCCCTCCGATCGCCAAGCCACCTCCGGCTGAACCGCCGCGTCCGGCTCAGCCACCACCTCCGGCCGAGCGAGACCATCGCGTCGGTGTCCGTGGCGGGCTCAATACGCGAGGCCCCGTGAAAAATCGCGTCGGCCTCTCGCTCAACACGGAGATGACGTCGCCCTACTCGGAACGACTGGATGCCGGTCTCGGGGTCGAGTTTCAACTCCTGCAATCACAGCGGGAGTCGTCGATCCTCAGTTTCATGCCGATCTACTGGGTCGTCCGGTTGCGCCCGCTGCTGCGATATCCCAACCACTATCTGACGGCGCGACTGGGATTTGACTTTTTGGGGCAGGAAGGGGATGACACGCTTGCCGAGAGGAATTATTATGCGATCGGCATCGGCCTGCTCCGCCACCCTGAGCACGCGAAGAGCCTCCAGATCGAACTTCTCTATTCCCGCGACCAAGGATCGTTCCCCGGCGTGGGGATCTCCGCAGGATTCCTCTTCTGATTGCACGTTCCGAGCGTTCATTTTTCGGCGGCGGCGATCTGATATAGTTGACGGCACCATGCCCCACACAGATCCCCGACCAGCGCGGCACGCGCTCAAGATAGCCGCATGGGCTTTCCTGGTTGTCGTGTATGGATGCGGAGACGGAAAGGGACAACCCTTTACAGGAATCGTCTCGGGAACCGCGAGCTATGAGGATAGGACGTACGATCAAAACGGATTTACGGGCGCCAAGAGTGTCAAACCGATCCGGTTCGCGGACGTCGAAGTGGTCAGAGCAGCCGATGGCGCGGTGCTGGCGTCCACCGCGACTGATTCCACTGGGGTGTTTTCACTGACCTTCACGAACTCGGCGGGACCGGGGATCTACCTTCGCGTGCTGTCCCTCACGGCAAATTCCTCGGTACATGTCGCGGTCACCGACACCGCCGGTAATCTCTACGCGGCCGCCGGAGCCTCCTTCAACGAGCGAACCGCCATCCCGACGACCGTCTCTCTGACCGCACCCGTCGTCACCGCCGGGAATGAGGCGATCGGGGGCGCGTTTCACATCATGGATAGATTCATCGACGGATCCGAATTCGTCAGAACCCTCTCGGGACAGGTCCCCCCTTTGGTCACGGCCCGATGGGAAATCGGGACCGGGGGTACGTTCTACGATTCCGATCTCGACCAGATCAGCGTTGCGGGAGGAAGCGGCCTCCAGACCGGCGATCATGACGAGTACGACGACTCGGTGCTCTTGCATGAATACGGTCACCACATCGCCAATCACTTTTCAAGAGACGATTCTCCAGGCGGCGTACATTTCCTCTCCGACAATACCGAGGACATTCGACTCGCCTGGTCGGAGGGCTGGGCCACGTTTTTCGCCGGTGCCGTCCTCGACAGCCCCAACTACGTCGATACGGTCGGCGGTGATCCCCCGTCCAATAGCGCAAGCGCGTTCGACCTTGAGACCCGTGCAGCCGGGTCACCGCTGACCTACACGACCAACGAAGGCGCGGTCGCCACCGTGCTGTGGGATATCTTCGATCAGTCGACCACCGAAGCCTTCGATGGGATCGGCGGTCAAATGGCCGGGATCTGGGATGTCGTGGCGAATGCGTTGCCCGCAGCTTCCACGGTCAGCATGGAAGATTTCTGGGACGGCTGGTTTACCAGAGGACACGGATTCGCGACCGAAATGCAGAGCGTCACGGACGATCGGCAGATGGGGTTCAGTCAGGACCCCTCGGGGACTAATGACACCGCGGTCTGCATCACTCCCCTTGCGCTCAATACCTCCCTCAACGAAACGCTCTACTCCGCCACGGCCACCGACGTCGACTACGTATGTGTAAATTTAACGCAGGGAACGTCGTACACGATCGAGACGATCAACCTGTCCAATGGGGCGGATACCTTCCTTCAAATCCTCAATGACCAGATGACCATGATCGCGAGTAACGACAACGGCACGGACACCGCCAATTACAGCCAGTGTCAGACCCCGGGGGTGCCCTGCCCGCCCAATGACGGGACGTCGCTCGCATCGCGCGTCACGCTGACACCGTCCGCTTCCGGGACGTACTTTGTGAAGATCACCCGCTCAGCGAACGCCCCTCCATCTGCGGGAACCTATGGCTCCTATACCCTTCGTCTCACGAGCCCCTGACATGACGGCCTGCGCGCGCCGCCAATCGCTGCCGTCTCTACAGATCGTCCAGAAAGGGCCCCCATGCTCACGAACGTCTTCGCATTGATCGCGCTTCTCGCTTCAGTTGTGGCGGGCCCGTTGGCACTGATGGGTTGCACGAACGGCACGACCCGCAACACCGAACCCTCGAAGGCCGAGAAACCCCAGCCACCGGTCGAGGTGCGGCTTTCATTCCAGGGAACGCCATCCCCCGGAGTACCCCTTGATGTGACCATGCGAGTCCGAACGCTGATCGACGCGCCTCTCATCACGATGAAGTGGATTCTTCCCGAAGGCGTCGAGTCCGATGGCCACCCCAGCCCGTGGACGGTTTCCATGCGGTCGGGGGACATTCAGGAATTTCACGCGGCCATCAGATTACCGGACGCGAAGCGGTACGTCATCGAGGGTATCGCGACGATCCAGCAGGGAGAAGGAACGAGGTATGCCGGCGTCGACTCGCTCGTGATCGATCTTGGGGCCCAACAAGAAAAACCACGCGAATCGGCCACGGGTATCGTGACCCGAGACCTCAAAGGCATTCGGGAATACCGCACGCCGTGACGAGCGTGCTCGGCCAGGAGGCGGTCAGGTTCCGAGGTGCGCGTTGATCGCCTGGGCGTACGTGGTGAACGGATCCGGCATGCGAAAGGGCGGACGACCTTCGATCAACAACCCCGACCACGTAATGACGTAGGGAGTCTGACTCTTCATCAAGTGTCGGATCGCTTCCCCGCGACCGAAGGCCCTGGTATTGCGAGGAGGGTTCTCGACGGCCAGATCGACGGCGCCATCCGTGGTGAATCGCGGCACGCGACCTTCCTCCCCCAAGGCAAAGTACAATCCCTTTGAGAGATTGAGATTGTGGTACTCGAGGTCGAGGCTTTTCATCCAGGGATCGTCCCACCCACAGCCCTCCGCTTCGCGAAAGGTCTCCAGCAACCACAGTTTTGAGGCCCAATCGACCCGGCCCACCAGCCGCCGGTAATCCCCTCGCAAATCCTCGATCACCCGCTCCCATTCATCCAGGACCCAGTCGATCTCGTCGTTTCTGCCGGCGTACGCCGCTCGCGCAGCGCGAGCGTACTCCATTTGGATGTCGAGGGCCGAAGCCGCTGTCCCGTCCGCCAACTCGATCAGCCACTGTCTGGTCGAGTCTCGGGAGACGGCACGCAGCGCGCCCACGGGGTCCAGGAGCGCCATCCCCTTCGGGCTCGCGCCGTCTTCGATCAACTGCAACACGAGCGATGTCGTCCCGATCTTGAGCGCGGTCGCCACTTCACAGAGGTTCGAGTCGCCGAGCAAGAGATGAATGCGCCGAAATCGTTCGGGGTCGGCGAGGGGCTCGTCACGGGTATTGATGATCGCCCGGTTCGCTTGGATCCACTGAAAAAACTCGTTCACGATGTGATCGGCCCGTTGGGAGATTTGAAAGGACACCTGAGGACGGGCGGACGGCTCCCCGATCGTCACCAAGCCCGAAGGGACGTGAGCCGCCCCGACTCGGCCGGCCCCCGCGAAGACCTGCCTTGTGACAAGGAAGGGCACCAGGCGGTCGAGCCCCTCACGGTCGAACGGGAACGAACGCCGAACCAGGTAGTTTTCGTGGGAGCCGAACGTCGCATCGGTCTCATAGTCGACGTTGTTCTTGATGATCGAGGCCTCTTCGGCCAACCCTGCGTCTTCGAGCGCGCGCTGCACGATCACGTCCCCGGCCCGATCGTACGCCACAAGGTCGGCCAACGTCGAGCACTCCGGGCTCGCGTATTCCAAATGCCCCATATCGACGTACGCGCGCCCGGCATTGAGCAGAAACCCGCCGTTTCCAACCGGCTCATCATAGTCGCGGTGGTGAAGATCGATCAGGCCGAGGCGTTGCTCGTGAAAAATATGATCGCGCAGACGATGGGCGATGCGTTCCGGAGCCCGAAGGCTGGTGTCGTGATGCACCAACAATCCGTATTCGGTTTCGATGCCGACGATGCGATCAAGCATGGCGACGACCGGCCTCGCGCTTCCGGTCAGCGCGCCGCCGCATCCGGCCCCAACCAGGGCACGAGCACGTCGGCGATTTCAGCGGATTTGAGCGGGCGGTACTTGGAGACGCCGGCGGCCTCACGATCGAGGAGCGCCACTTCCAGTCCTCGCTCGGCGCAGATCGTTTTCAGGTGCGCCTCGACCGCGTCATCGGTCGGCGGGTCCGGTTCGCGGTCTTCACGTTGAGCCAGATCGCCCACCGCCCAGGCGCGCAGCGCAGCGGGGAGGGCGACATCAAGGGGCGCATCCGCCATGGAACCTGCTCGATCAAGCCGCTTCAGCATGGCGTCAGCGACGGCCGGGGTCGCCCCGAGCACGGCGCGGCCGCCGGATTGATCGAAGACACCGTCATAGTCGAGCGTGACGAACACATCCTGGCTCCCCTGTTGGCTCACTTGGGCCAACAAGACCTTTGCCACCAACGGGGCCCGAAAGAGTTCTTCGTACGCGCGTTTGACGACCGGCGCCAGCGCATATTTGACCAATCGCATCACGGTCACGTCAGAGGGGGAGCGGCTGAATCCTTCGACGTGGGCCATATCGAGCGCCGTCGCCCGCAAGGTCTCCAGATCCGCAGGATGCCCCATCCCAGCGAGGGCGATCCGATCATAGATTTCATAGAGCTTGGGAATCCCCCGCTGAACGGTCGCGAGAAGAATCCCCCCTCGATACGACACCGCCACCACGGGGCTCCCCTGGGCAAACTGCGCATCGACGTACGCCCGTCGATTGCCGACGGCTTCGGTCCAGCGGTACGGTTCCTCAAACACGACGGTTCTCCACGTGCTCGGCATACAGCCGTTGTAGGTGCTCGGCGGGCACCGGGGCAATCCCCTCGCTCGTCACCAATTTCACAACCGGGTACAGGTCGTCGCCCTTCTTGATGCCGCCCGTCGCCGAGTCAAATTCCGCCGCGCTCTCCAACAGGCGAAGCACCAACACCGTCGCATCGGTCGCGTCCAGTTGGGCGATCACCTGCGGGCCCCAGCGATGGAGGTAATACATGACGCCACGAATCGTCGGAGACCCTGAGCCCGAGGCGGCGTACTCCACCCCCTCGAACTCGGCCCCGAGAATATCGTAGAAGAAAATCTTTCCCGATCCCGTCGCCAGATCGTAGCCCGCAAAAATCGGCGCGACCGCCCCGATACCCTGGACCGCCATCGGCACATTATTACGCAACAGCGTCGACAGCGCGCGTAGTTTGCCGTCCAAACTCAATTCTTGCAGTTGACTCCGGCGATAATACTTGAACGAGTGGTCGAGCACGCGGGCCATTTCGAACGCCGTGGCCGGCACGCCGGCAATCGCCAACACGCTGTGCCGATCGAGGTCGAGCACCTTGTCGGTGCGATCGTGCATCACGAGATTGCCGGCGGTCGCCCGCCGATCCCCGGCCACGAGAACCCCGTCTCGATATTTCATCGCCAGCACCGTCGTCCCGTGGGCGATCGTTCCCGGATCGACGGGTGGACCGTCTCCCACGACGGGTCCCCATGCGTAGCCGTGCTCCTTGAGCACGTTCAGAAAGTCTCCCCGCATTTCCCTCCCCTCTCCCTCCCCTCGTTCGGCCGATTATTCACCGGTGCGCTGGCGATACCGCTCCGCCTGCTTTGGATCGACCTTTCGCATCCTCTTTAAGAGGTTCTCTTTGTCCGGCGCGCCGACGTCGGGCCGTTTCGGACCAGCCTCCTCTTCCCCTGGTTTCTGGAGCGGGTCGACCGGGCGTTCTCTGCGTTCAACACCGATGGGGCTCATCTGTCACCTCGCGATTTCATGAGAACCTGCCAGGAGCGAATCCCGGCCGCCAAGCCGGTCGCCTCCTCCAGGTAATCGTACAATCGCCGGATCTCGTCGGGATGAAAGAGACCCTCCAAGTCCAGCGCGACGTTCCCTTTCGCCACCACGTTCCCCCACTGGATCGAATCGATCTCGTCGGGAAACTTTCTCACACACAGACCGCGGACCGCCGCCCGCGTGTCGACCGGTCCCCGCTCGCGCGCCGATGCGACCGCGGCCTCATCGGCCAGCCGATGCACCTTCCCTTCAGCCTCCAATCCGCGGTACAAGCCGCGCCCCGGATCGAGATGGTGGTACTCCAAGTCCAGGCTCGCCAACCAGGGGTGGTCCCACTGCAGCCGTTGATCCTCCACGAACGTCTCCAGAAGCCACCACTTCGTCACCCAATCGAGGCGATCGTGCAGCGCCGCTCGATCCCGGACGACGAGCGACAACACATCGGTCCATTCGCGGAGGACCCAATCCGTCTCGGCGTTCGATCCGGCCAAATGCCGCTGCGCCGCATCGAGGTACAGTCCCTGCAGCTCCACCGCCGTGATGCCTTTCCCATCGCGACGAGAAACGACCGCCTTCAGCTCCGGATCCAACGAAATGGCTTTGAGCGCGTCGACGGGGTGATCCAGCGACACGGTCGGTGCGAGCCCCCGCTCGATTAGATCGAGCACGAGTCGGGTCGTGCCCACCTTGAGCGCCGTGGCATAGTCCGACATGTTCGCGTCACCGAGAATCAGGTGCAGGCGGCGAAAGCGCGAGGGGTCGGCGTGGGGCTCGTCCCGCGTGTTCACGAGAGGACGATGGCGCATCGTGTTCACGCTCAGCTCCGTCTCGATGAAATCCGCGCGCTGTGAGATCTGGTACCGACCGGAGCTATAACCCTCGGCTGATTCGACGCCGATCTTCCCGGCACCGGCGATTACCTGGCGGGACACCAGGAACGGCATCAAACGGTCGGCGAGTTCGCCGAACGGCACGGCCCGCGGAAGGAGGTAGTTGTCATGGCAGCCGTAACTGTGACCGTGGAAATCGGTGTTGTTTTTGTAGAGCGAGACGTCGCCCTTCTGCCCGGCCGCCTCAAGAGCCCGATTGCGACGCCAAGCCGCGTTCCAGACGATGGCCTCGCCCGCACGGTCGTGCGCCGCCAGATCGACGAGGCGCACGCATTCCGGCGTCGAATACTCGGGGTGCGTATGATCGTTGTAGAAACGCGCGCCGTTCCCGAGGATCAGGTCGCTCTTCATTTGCCGAAACGAGAAGGGGCGCTTGGCGTCCTCGGCCGCGAACTCGTCTTCTTCCTCGTCTTGTTCGAGGCGATCGACACGAAACCCGCGCGCGTCACGATGCGGATCCTCGTCGCGATAATTCCAAGCCTCGCGGAATGGGCGGTCCATGTGCGCGCGGACCAGCGCCATCGACTCGGTCACCGGATCGACGGCCTCCGAGGCATCTCGGGTGATCCCGTACTCGGTCTCAAGACCCACGACCCGAACCCAGGGTCGGTCGTCCGCCCCCGATCCTAAGGCCATATTGGAGCGCTCCTAGGATCCTGTCCGAGTAATCGACATTGGAGCCTGTTCAGGGATGGCCAGATGCAAGGCGGAAGGAGGCCTTGCGCGCGGAGCGTACTGGGTCGTACGTGAGCACGCAAGACCGACTGACAACGCAGCAGATGGCCGTTCATGGACAGGCTCCTAGACGACATGGATGGGCCGCTCGTCGCCTTCACGCCCGCCACGAAGCGAGGTCACGCCGACGACCTGCTGAGGATGATGGTCCAGCAGCTTCAACCATTCCTCTGCGGCATCGTCCGGCGGGAGAATCTCTCCCTGGGTATACTCGGCGTCGATCGCGGCGATAAGGTCTTCGGCGCTCACCCCCTGCGCATCAGGATGTTGGATGGCCCGGTCGATGGCGCGTTCCTTCGCGCGCTGGGCGATCGCGCCGAGGATGGCGCCGCTCAGGACGTCCGACCGGTACAGAATCTCGCGCAAGCCGCTGCGCAAGCGGACGGCCATCACCCGGTTCGACTCGTGGCGACGAAAGAGCGCGTCGATCGCCCCACTCACCAACGCGCCTCGCGCCGCCGGATCGCCCGCGTGGCCGGCGACAAGCGTCGGATCCACCGGCACATCGGAAAGATGAATGCGGAGAATTTCCGCGGCGTCTTCGCGTCCCGGACGCCCCACCTTGATCTTCCGGTCGATCCGGCCCGGACGGAGCACGGCCGGGTCGATCAGATCGGGACGGTTGGACGCCAGAATGATCACTACCTCGCGCAGCGAGTGAACCCCGTCCATCTCAGCGCAGAACATCGGGACGAGGGTATTGGCGATATTGAGCGACCGCATCGAGCGGCGGGTACCCAGAATCGACTCGGCCTCGTCGATGAACACGACCGGAAGATAGCCGGCTTTCCGCCGCGCGCGGGCCTGCGCGAAGAGATCGCGTACCAGGCGCTCGGATTCGCCCAACCACATATTAAGGATTTCAGGCCCTTTGACGTGGAGAAACGCGCCCCGCATCGCGGGAGGCGCCGCACGATCGGCTACTTCCGGCGATGTGCCGGCCGACAGCGACGCAGCCAGGCTCGCCGCCGTCGCTTTCCCGATCAAGGTCTTGCCGCATCCGGGGGGCCCATACAGCAGAAACCCTTTGGGGGGAGCGAAGCGAAAACGCTCGAACGTTTCGGCGTGCAGCAGCGGAGATTCGATCGATTTGCGGATCGCGGCGATGGCCTCCCGCTGGCCGCCGATTTGTTCCCACGTGATATCCGGCACCTCGTCCAACAGCCGATCGCGGCTCCCTTTGGCTTCAACCCGTTCAATGGCCACTCGATGACTTGAATCGACGCGGACCTCATCGCCGGTCCCGAACTCCACCCCATCGAGATCCGCCGAGCGGATGACGAACGAGGTCTGCCCGTTCGGTTCCTGCCCGATCCGCACCCGCCCGTCTTCAAGGCACTCCATCACCTTGACGATCGGCCCTCCCTGCTCATACCCCATGGCCTTGATCACCGCGAATGCCTCGTTGACCAGGACCTGTATCCCGACCTTGATCTCGCTCTCCGCGACACGAGGATCTACGGCAGCATAATATTCCGCGCCTCCAACCACGATCCTGACCGCGCCGGGCCCCTGAACCGCCAGGACGGTGCCGACGCGGTTGGCCGGAGACGTCAGCTTTTCCACCACCCCCTTCAGCTTCTGGTACTCCGCCTCGCTCTCCTTTCGCAGCCGTTCGTCTTGAAGAACCAGGTGTCGCATGCGATACAGAAGTTTTTGTTTGGGGTCTCCCTCGGACAGGGAGGCCAGACACCGGTCGATCAGGCCCAACACCGTGTCGTCCACCGCGCGGCTGGGCGCAGAACGGGACGATCCGACGTCGGAAGGCTGCATGCGATGGTCGCTCATGACCGGCTTCTCCACAATAATGGGCGCGTAGACTTCCGGACGACATCCGCTGCCGCCACGATCTTGCGCGGCAACGCACTTCCACATCATCTTACCAATGGCGAACGGGCAATTCAATCGAGGACACCGTTCCGATCGACGCCGATACGCCTCCCCGGCAACCCCTGGCGGAAGGCCGGCTTCGCCCCAGCATCGAGAGGTTTCGTCGCTTGACAAAATACCACTCTCCGCTACGCTTCGCCCTAACTTGCGCGAAAGGAGAAGGGATCCGGAAAAAAGGCAAACCAATCGAAAGATTGGGACGCAAAGCTTCAAGGCTTCGCCTTCGTAATCATGGACACGAAGGCATGCTAGTTGGGCCGCTCTGGACAGACACGAATCTGACAGTGTGTTTTGGCCATGTGCGACCCATTTCACAAGAGAAATGGGTTTTTTTATTTCACAGGAGGTAACGTATGAACACGCGCACCGCAACTGCACTGGCCTTCGGTTTCCTGTTCGGAGGATTCGTTCTCACCGCATGCAACAGCGGGGGAGGAAGCACCGCCACGACAACGGCGGCAGCCGTGGGGCTGGCGCTCCCGACGGAGGTGTCGGCCGTTCCGGCCAACAGCACGTCGAGCCCCAAACCATCGAACCTCAAAGCAAAGTTGCTGGCCTTAGGAGTAGCCGCCACGGACTCCGGGACCGACTACAGCAACGCCACCACGACGAAATTCGTCGATGAACACACGCTCGACCAATTCGACATCGTCGAAACGGTTCTCAAAGCCGTGGCCCAAACGAACTACGCCGATGCATCCAACGTCGACCAGGGCCCCTATAAAGCCATGGTGGCGTTCCAAGACTCACAAAACGGCGTGGAAACCAAAACCTTGGAACCGTGGACCGTGGACTCCGCGATGATTACGGAAAGCGGCCAGGCGGTGAACCGGGTGCGGGTGTGGATCGACGAGGTCGACAACGGCATGCCGAAAACGGTCAAAGCCGAACTGAAGGTGTACACCGCCGCGACACAGAACAGCGACGGATCGTATGCGGACTACGGCGTATGGACCTTGAACGCCAAGATGGATGACACGGGAGCCAATTACTTTGCCGCCAGTGCGGCAATCGGCACCAATGGGGAAACCATTCTCAAAGTTCATGAAAATAATTCAGGAGGCAATTTCACCCACGAGGTGAAAGCCATTCTCAATAAGTCGGCAACGAACGGGTACGGAAAGGTTATGTTCCCCGATTGGAGCGCGTGCACGCAACCCAATTGCACGCCCTCCAATGTCGAAGCGAAGTATGCGTACAACACCACGCACCTCGCGGTTCAGAAGGGAACCGATGCGGTCCAGTATAAAAATCGGACCTCGGTGACGGAAATGACGCACCGCTACGGCTTGTACGACAGCGTCACGGGTCAAGACGTCTTCAAGACCAAATCGTTCGGCTTCCCGGTCCAGTACACGGACACCAACGGCAATCCCCGCTTTGCGTACTACGGCGCGTGGCAAGGGCGGCACCAACTCTGGGCCGGTAACGACACGGTGCCGGCCGGCACCGTCGTCACCCGCCAAGATCACGGATCCAACCAAACGGCTGAAACGTACACGGTATCGAATGCCTTCGTGGGGACGTTGACCAAGCGCACGTTGGTTGCGGCAGACGTGAGCGACATCGTCAACATCCCCGTTGAAACCTGGGTCAACCAAAACCTCAACCTGAGGTGGGACGGGACGAACTCGGTCTGGATCGATTGCCAGAATATCGCCCCTCCCCCTGCACCGCCGACCTGCGGCACCGGCTCGTCGACCTTCACCAACTTCGGATCGTTGGTGATCGATCCGAACAACAATCGAAAGTTCATCGGGATCAACCGATGGGACAACGTCAATAACACCAATATCGACTATATGTACCTGGCCAGCGGAGGCAGTGGGGCAGGCTTCTACGTCGCCAATCGGGGTCTGGACGGGAGCTTGACCGCCACCACGACGAAATTCAATCCCAGCGACGGAGATCAGCTGTGGGTCAATATCGGGGGGTCGATTTACATCGAATACACCGGAACCGGTTGGGTCGAGAAAACGCTCACCTCGTTCGATCAACGAACCTGGACTCCGGTGTTCGATGACACCGCCGATCAAGCATACACGCTGCCCTTGGACCGAGAGTACTATATCAACAACCAAGGGGCCAATTACGTCGTCAAGCGAACCGATACATCGACCTACGACGCGAAGATCGAGATCCAGACCGTCGCCAATCCTGTCAACGCGGCAACGTTCCTGGAGGCCAACACGATTTTCAAGCCGCAATGGACCGACACCGGGAACTCGACGTATCAGCTCATCACCGACAGCGCCGATCCCAATTTCTTGAAACTCGTGTATGTCACGGTGGGAACCAATGACTCAACGGCCACCAACGCGGATGGAACCCAAGTGGCCGCCGGCGACGTTGTCCGGACGAATATCTGGGGGTTGGCGGCGTGGGTCAATGGAAGCAACACCGGAACCCAATTCAACTGGGAGTATCCTCGAGAGGGAGAAACCTGGGGCACCATCACGTATCTCGTGAACGCCGACGGCACGTACAAACTGCTCGACGATCCCATCTCGCTGAGCGCGATTACCGTCACCAACAATGCAGGCGTTTCCAAAACTCTCTCGTTGCAGTACGACGGCTGGATGCACGGCTTGCCGGACATGTTCGAGGAGCTGAGAAAATCCGACTTCGTCATTACCTCGGATATCTCGGACAAGGTCATCAATATTCCGGAGGGCACGGAGGTGGTGAACTCCGTGGACGCCACACATTATCTCATCAAGCCACTGGAGGTCAGTCAATATCTGAATGTCGTGGCTGATCCGGGAAACCTGGACATCACGGTGGCAGCCACTGTTGACCTAGCCACGGTTCCCGTGTTTGTCGAACACGGAATGGGAACCAAGCCGGATGTGTCCGTGGTGAAGTATTCGGAGGGGAAATTGATCGAGTGATGTGACGCGAAGAACAGCGTACGCAGCGGGGGTGCCTGGTGGCACCCCCGCTTTTTTTCGGCGTCATCTTGACACATCGCACGGGGTTTCTTATCGTGTGGACGGTTTCGGCGCGAATACATGCTCTTCGAGGATTGCCCCGATGACAGCCCCGCGGTTTGTCTCCAGAAAGATGGCCGGAGTGATGGTTCCGCTCTTCTCCCTTCGCACTTCGCGGGATCTGGGCATCGGCGACGTCCTTGATCTCGTGCCCCTGATGGACTGGATGGCGTCCTGCGGCTTGGAGGTGTTGCAACTGTTGCCGATGAATGAGCTGACTCCCGGAGAAACCTCCCCTTACCAGGCCCTGAGCGGTCTGGCTGCTGATCCCATTTACCTCGCGCTCGACGACTGGCCCGACGTGGTTCATTCGGACGAGGCCCGACGCCTGCTCGACTCCGCCGCGGTGCAGCGCGATCTGGCATCCTGGCGCGATTCGCCGGATATCGCGTACCAACCGATCAGAATCTTCAAGGATCGGCTCCTGCGGATGGGATACGCCTCGTTTCTACACCGGGAATGGTCGGCCGACACGCCGCGTGCAAAGGCGTTTCGGAACTTCCGCCGGGAGCACGCGGAGTGGCTCGAACCCTACGCACGTTTCCGCCTGCTGAAGGGCCGCCACGACGGCCGCGATTGGGCGGAGTGGCCCGCGCCGTTTCGGGACCGCGATCCGGAAGCCCTTCGCCGATTGGACGCCGAGCATGCCGACGAACTTCTCTACCTCCACTATCGTCAGTGGGCGATGTGGGAACAGTGGCAAGGGGTTCGTCGTGCCGCCCGGCAACGCGGGATCCGCATCATGGGCGATCTTCCGTTTTTAGTCAGCCGCGACAGCGCGGACGTGTGGAGCCGCCCCGAGGAATTCGACCTCCTCCGATCGGTGGGCGCTCCAGCCGATCCGTTCAATCCCGAGCAGGGCTGGGGGTTGCCGTTATTCCGATGGTCGATCATGGAACCGACGAAGTTCCCCTGGTGGCGGCTCCGTCTTCGGATGGCGCGGGCCTGGTTCGACCTTCTCCGCCTCGATCACGTGGTGGGATTTTTCCGAGTCTGGGTCATGTCCAACCATGAGCCGTCACATTTCGAGCCGGAAGAAGAGGCCGAGCAGATCGCCCGCGGGGAAACGTTTCTGAAGATGTTCCTAGACGGCTTGGCCGACTGCCTGCCGATCGCCGAGGATCTGGGAACGATCCCGCCCTTTGTCCCTCACACGCTCGCGCGCCTGGGGATCGCGGGGCACAAGGTGCTGCGGTGGGAACGCCACGACGGCGTCTACCACGACCCCGCCGTGTACCCGTACGTGTCGCTCGCGACCACCGGCACGCACGACACCAGCACGCTTTCAGTGTGGTGGAAGACCCTGCCCGATGACGAACGACAAGCCTTTCTCCAGCTCTTCGATCCGGAAGACGTCCGACGGTCGGGCGCCGAACAAGCCGGAGTCTTCACCGACGAGTGGCACCGGCTGGTGCTGGATCGCCTCCTCGGCTCAGGGTCCGGCCTCGTGATCCTGCCGATTCAAGATATCTTCGGTCACGACGAACAGATCAATATCCCGGCGACGGTAGGACCGCACAATTGGACCTACCGCCTCCCCTGCCCCATCGAGGACTTCAACCGGCCGCCGCTGGAGGACAAGGCGCGCGTCCTGCGCGAGTTGTTGATCCGCCACGGGCGCACGCCCGGGTAAGGGCGGTTTGCTGCGCGACGCACACCACGCGTGCGCAACCGCCCTTACAAACCCGACAAGCCCGCCCGGAACGGGTCCAGGTCGCCCGACCCTTCGCGCAGAATCTCCACGCGGTCGTCCATGAGCGAGATGACGCTGGACGGCAGCACCGGCAGCGCGCCGCACTCCAAGATCAGGTCCACATCGTGACCCAACCGGCTTTCCAATTCATCGGGCTCGGCGATCGTCTGCTCGTTGGAGCGATTGGCGCTGGTGCTCAACAACGGCTCGCCGAGCGCGGCGACCAGCGCGATGGGAACGGAATGGGCGGGGATCCGGATCCCCACGGTCCGCTGCTTGGTTTGGAGGATCTTGGGGGTGTCTCGACTGGCGGGCAGCACGAACGTGTATGGGCCGGGCAGAAAGCGTTTGAGGATCTTGTAGGCGAAATTGGACACGGCGGCATAGCGGCTGATATGGGTCAGATCCGCACAGACGAACGACATCGGCTTCTTCGGATCGCGCCCCTTCAAGCGGATGATCCGATCAACCGCCTCCCGCTGCGTGATGTCGCAGCCCAGTCCGTAGACCGTATCGGTGGGATAGACGATGAGGCCGCCGTTCCGCAACGCATCGACGGCCCGCTCGATGTGACGACCCTGCGGATTCTCAGGATGGATCGAGAGCCGCGTCGCGCGGTGAGGTTTCATGGACTCCCGGCCTCCGCAGCTATTTGGAGTGTTTCGCGACGAATCGCTTGATGTCCTCGATATGCTCCAGGATCAGCTTGGCTTTCTTCAGACCGAATTGGAATGGAAACTTATCTTCGGGACCCTGCGTCAACACGATCATGGGATTGCCTTTGTACTCCGATTCGGTCATGGGCATGGTGGTCTCCTCTCCTCACAGGTGAGTCTGATGGTCGATCGTCGGAATTCCCGTCTTGTGTTGACCAGTCTGTTTTTGTATCGTGAACCCGTCGTGTGTCATCGGGAGACCCAATTATGACCGCGCGATCACAGGCCACCAAGGCCACCATTGAACGCAAGATGAAAGACGACCTCGCGGCCGTCCGCGTCGAGGTCGAGGACGAGACGTGGAAACACGCTGGCCACGCCGGAGCCGCGACCGGCGGCGGGCATTTCACCGTCCTGGTCGTCTCGCCGAGATTCGAGGGGCTGAATCCGCTCGACCGACGTCGCCTCGTATTCAGCGTGTTGCAATCCGAAATGCAGGGCGAGATTCACGCTCTGATCGTCCGCGCCGTTCCTCCCAGCGAGTGGACACCGTAAGAGCCTGTCCAGGAACGGCCATCTGCGGCGTTGTCAGTCGGTCTTGCGTGCTCCCGTACGAGCCAGTACGCTCCGCGCGCAAGACCTCCTTCCGCCTTGCATCTGACCGTTCCTGAACAGGCTCCAACACCCACATAGTCGGACACACTCCTAAGCCGGAGGCGAAGCGCTCTCTGCGTCCGGCGCCGGAACCGTGGACGGTCCCGTGGGGGGTGCACCCGAAGCCGAAGCCGGAGCCGATGCGGCGGGGGGAGGAGCCGCCGGTTTCGGCGGAGCCGGAGGCTTTTCCGCCTTGATCCCTTCCTCCCAGTGCGGTCCGGTGTACTGCTCGGCCGGGATCGGCTGCGCCTTCCACTTGATCTCGAAATCCCCCGCGGCTTTGTTGATCGTCGCCCCCTTCCCGATCACCGTGTTCCAGGGATCCACGACCGGGGACACGACGTACGCCTCGCCTTCTTTGTGCGCGTACAACGACATGGGATTACTCTTGGCCGGCCCTTGGAAGAGATGGACCGTTCCGACGAATCGACGCGGCACCAGCATCACGACCTCCCCACGATTCTCGGGCAGCATGGTGCCACAACAGGCGCACCCGATTCAAGCGCTTTTCACGCCACCGCAGGCATTCCGTCGTGGGACATCTTTGGGAAACATGTCGTCCCATTGACAGACGGCGCGTAGCTGACTATTATAGCCGCGGTTTTTGAGTGGCAGTCACACAGGACTCGCGCGGCAACCACCCGTCCACTCGGCGAGTTCGACACCGCAGCACGTCACAACCGTTGCGCAGCCTTGACGCGGATCGCCGCGTCTGCGCGGCGCCACGCACGCGAAGGAGGAGCGGGATGACTAATCCGTTGGATTCCATTTGGGGCACGATCATCGCGGGGTTCGTCTTGACGGCGATCCTCTACGCGATCGTGAGGGCAGTGGTGTAGGGCACCGACTTCTTTTGTATTCCTGGATTGGTGCAGTTCACGTCAACAGCAACGGATTTCGCAGCCTCGGGCCGGGAAGGCTGGCCCTGCGTTGCGCAGCCCGCTTTGCGGGGTAAGGAGGGAGCTGGTCATGGAAGGGACGAATGCGGGGCTGTTCTTCCAACTGTTCTTCCGGTGGGGCCATTTTCTCGCCGGCATCACCTGGATCGGATTGCTGTATTACTTTAACTTCGTCCAGGTGCCGTTTTTGAAAACCGTCTCGGCGGAGGGAAAAGCCGAAGCCTTTAAACACTTAGTGCCGAGGGCCTTACGGTGGTTCCGGTGGGCAGCCCTCGCGACGTGGCTGTTCGGCGCACTGCTGTTGGGTCACACTCGTTTTGCCAATGCCTTCATGCTCCAGGGCTCCGACGCCGTGATCGGCATGGGCGCATGGTTGGGCACGATCATGCTCCTCAACGTGTGGGGGATCATCTGGCCCAATCAGAAACGCGTGCTGGGCCTCGTCCCCGTCTCGGCTGAAGAGAAACCCAAGTGCGCGCGCCGCGCCTTTCTCGCATCGCGCACTAACACCATGCTCTCGATCCCCATGTTGTTCTTCATGGCCTCGTCTACACACGGGCAAGGCTTGTTCTACCCGTAACGCCACATGAGACGACCGGAGGGGCGGAGGCAGGAGCCGCCCCTCCCACGTCGTCGATCCTCACAGAATCGCCTCCACGCGCTCCGGCGGTCGTCCGAGCGCGGCCTTGCCCTTGGACAGCACGATCGGCCGCTCAATGAGGATCGGGTGCTCCACCATTGCCTGGACCAGTTGACGCCTGGTCAGCGTGTGGTTCTCCAACCTCAGATCCCGGTACACGTCTTCTTTCTTTCGCATCAGTTGGCGCGGTTCCATGCCCAGCAGCGTGAGAATCTTTTCCAACTCGGCCTCCGACGGCGGCGTCTTGAGGTACTC
Source organism: Nitrospirota bacterium (assembly GCA_016201825.1). Lineage (GTDB taxonomy): Bacteria > Nitrospirota > Nitrospiria > 2-01-FULL-66-17 > 2-01-FULL-66-17 > 2-01-FULL-66-17. The sequence goes on from JACQCD010000081.1 coordinate 18,740, forward strand.
GATGACCGTGGGCTCGATCCCCTTCGCCCGGATGAGTTCCAGAGTCTTCCGCGACGTGCTGCACCGCGGATTGTGATAGATCGTGACGGCTGGCATCGGGGTCGCTTTACAACAGCGCGTGGCCGCTGAACGCCATCACCCTGACGTGGACCTCGCCTGCTTCGGCGCTGATGATGCGGCGCGTGCCGGGCAGATACACGCCCGCGACGACCGCGTGGTCGTCGGTGACGCTGTCCACCTGTTTGATCGAGCCGTCCTTCGGGTGAAAGTAGTAGACGGTGTACCGCGTCGTGAGATGCTTGCCGTCCGGCGTGTTGAGCGAATCCTCGACGTTGATGGTAAACCGGACCGGCCCCATGCTGCGGTTGATCTGGCGGATCTGGCGACCGAGGACTCGATACTTGGAGTTCATCGCGTCGCCGTGGATCACGAGCAACCGACCAAGCGGATGGTGGTCGTCCTCGCCCAGGCTCAAGGTGTGTCGGCCGTCGGCTTGATCGAAGGACCGGTGACCGCGGTGGACGGCCATCATCCCGAGCTGTCCCTCCGCCCACTTCTGAATCTCGGGATCCGGTAATGAGACGGTCACCGAGTCGGGTAAGTGGACCGAGACGGTTCCGTCCAGCGTTTTTCCAGCCTCTTGGATGCTCAGGCGGGCCGAAAATCCCTTGAACGAGGGGCTCCATCGATACGTGGATTCGAACGCGCGGCGAAGGAGATCACGCGCGGCCGGGTCGTCGGCGACGGTCACCGGTTCGCTGGTGTGCTGGTAGGTCTGCATCTTCTTATCCTTTCGACAAAGTGATGAGTGGCAGCCTACCGAGTCGCGGCAAAAAATACAAGACGACCGCCTTCACCTTGATTCGACCGGATCACTTCGGCTAGGCTCGAAACGATGGATCATTCCTCCCCTCACGACAAGCCGCGGCCCGCCGCCCCGGAAATCGGTGGGAGCGCGCAAGATCCCGTCTGCGGGATGACCGTCGACACGGCCAACCCGCGCGGCGGCACGCACGTCCACGCGGGCGCGACGTACTACTTCTGCCACCCCGGTTGCCGGACGCGGTTTGCTGCCAACCCGCAGCAGTATCTCGCTCCACGGGTCGCGCCCCTGCTCACGATTGGCGGCCCGCCACGCCGCGATCCCCACGCCCAGCCGCCACCCACGGCGCCCGTCGCGCCGCCCGGGGCCAAGGTCGAGTACATCTGCCCCATGGATCCCGAGGTGGTCAGCGACCGCCCCGGCCCCTGCCCCAAGTGCGGCATGGCCCTGGAGCCACGGACGATTCAACTCGAGGAAGGCCCGAACCCCGAATTGGTCGATATGACGCGCCGGTTCTTGGTCAGCGTGGTCGTGGGCTTTCCCGTGTTCGCCCTGGCGATAGCGGACTTCATTGCCGGCGACCGTCTGCGCCAACTGATCTCCATGCCCACCGCCAATTGGGTGCAGCTTCTCCTGGCCGCACCGGTCGTCCTCTGGGCCGGGAAGCCCTTCTTCGAGCGGGGTTGGACCTCGCTCGTCACGCGCAACCTCAACATGTTCACCCTGATCGCCCTGGGGGTCGGGGCCTCCTTTCTCGGTTCATCCGGGAATTCCGTGGGTTGCCGGATAGAGTTGGAGGCCGCCACAGTGGAAGTAGATGGCGGTTTTGAAGTGCTCCTTGTTCCGAAAGCCACAGGCGCGTTTCTTGATGGTTTGGATTTTTGAGTTGAGGCCCTC
>JACQCD010000082.1 GCA_016201825.1 Nitrospirota bacterium
ATACGCGGGCGGGTTTCATCGGCATGGCGTCGTCACCTGCCCCGCGCTCGAGATCGTGAAGGATGGCTTGTCGGAGGCGCGCCGGGTAGCCGCGGTCGTGCGCCTGGGTCACCTCACCCAGTAAGAGCTCAAGGGCTTCGCGAACGTCGCTGACAACTTCTACCTGTGGCTGGTACGCCGCATCGGTCTCGGCATCGGTGAAGTCGATGTGCACGATCGCCTTGTCACCCGTCGGATTCCAGTGGTACGGCGCGTACTCGACCTGGTCGTAGCCCACCGTGATGATCAGATCGGCAGCGTCGAACCCGCACGAGACGAAGTCACGGGCCTGGAGGCCGATCGAGAGTAGCGACAACTCGTGGTCGGCCGGGATCGCGCCCTTGGCCATAAAGGTGTTGGCCACCGGGATCGCGGTCTTCTCGGCGAACGCAATCAACTCCCTGGTGGCGGCCCCCCGGATGACGCCGTTGCCCGCCAGGATGATGGGATGGCGCGCGCGGTCGATCGCCTGCGCGGCGGCGTGGAGCGACGGCCGGTCCGGCGACGGCCGGCGCGCGCGGCGGCTCGCGAGCGGGGCGCCTTCGGCCGGCTCGCCCGCCACGTCTTCCGGCAATTCGATGTGGCACGCGCCGGGCTTCTCGGCCTGCGCGGTCCGGAACGCGTGGTGCACGATCTCGGCAACGGCGGACGCGCGCTGCACCCGCGCGTTCCACTTGGTCAGCGGCGCGAACGCCTCGACGATGTTGACGTACTGGTGGGACTCCTTGTGGACCCGCTCCAGCCCGGCCTGACCCGTGATCGCCACGAGCGGCGCGTGGTCGAGGTTCGCGTCGCCGATCCCGGTCGCGAGGTTGGTCGCGCCCGGCCCGAGCGTGGCCAGACAGACTCCCGCCCGGCCGGTGAGGCGGCCGTACACGTCGGCCATGAACGCGGCGCCCTGCTCGTGCCGGACGGTCACGAACCGGATCGGAGACCGGGACAACGCATCGAGCAGGTCCAAGTTTTCTTCGCCGGGCAGGCCGAAGATCACCTCAACCCCCTCGGCTTCCAAACACTTCACGAACAACTCGGCCGCCGTCATTCGTTGCCCTCGCTTTCGGTCGCGCGAAAAATCGGGGACGTGTGGTGATGCACCAGGAGCCAGCGATCATCGACTCGTTTGAACACGTTCGTGGCCAGGACCTGGCTGTTATGCTCGGTGTCCCCGTGACGACTGTCGATGTCTTCGACGCAGACGACCCACGCGACGGGCCCCTCCACCGACACGTGGAGCACGTGGGGGACAAATGACATCGAGGACGTGTTGTTGAAGATCCGCACCCAACTGTTCCGCACGTCAGCCCACCCGCTCAGCAACCCCCATCCCGGGTGGATGCACTGGACACTCCCATCGGTGCTCCACACCTCTTCCATCTCCTTGATGTCGAGGCTCTCGAACGCGCGGTAGAACCGGTCGTTCGCCGCAACCACCGCCTCCTCCATCGCCATGTCATCGCTCATCGACGCCCCTTGGATTTCCCCGCCCGCGGCTTCGCGATCACCCGCAACGCACCCTGCGTCATCGTACCAAACGACGTGCCTTGGGCGGCCAACGCCTTACGGGTCTCGTCGTAATCCGTCTCGTTGCCGTATGCGAGTAGCAGCATCCCGCACCCGTCGCACGTCGCGACATCGCGGTGCTTCTTGAGCAGGCGCTGGGCCGAAGTCCGGCAGCAGTCGGAACATTCCACCGTGGCACCGCCGGCGCCCGGCGTCGGCTCGCTCACCGTCACTCCCCGATGATCTTCACGAGCACGCGCTTCCGGCGCCGCCCGTCGAACTCGGCGTAGAAGATCTGCTCCCAGGTCCCGAAATCGAGCGCCCCGTTGGTGATCGCGACCACGACCTCGCGTCCCATCACCTGGCGCTTGATGTGCGCGTCCCCGTTATCTTCGCCGGTCAGATTGTGGCGATAGGTCCCCTGCTGCGGCACGAGGCGCTCGAGAAAGGCTTCGTAGTCGGCCAGCAACCCGGACTCGTCGTCGTTGATGTACACGCTCGCGGTGATGTGCATGGGGTTGACCAAGCACAGGCCCTCGCGCACGCCGCTTTTCTTCAGCGCGGCCTCGACCTGCGGCGTGATGTTGATGAACTGCCGACGCGTGGACGTCTCGAAGAACAGTTCTTCGCGGTAGCTTTTCACGGCCCAATCATACAGATTTGGAGAGAGAAAACCAAAGGGACGGTTGGTCTTTCTTCACCCTACCCGTGTATAATGCCGTCGAATCCTTGGGGTCACCATGGCGGGCAACACCTTCGGTCAGGTGTTTCGCATCACCACGTTCGGCGAGAGCCACGGCGTCGCGCTGGGCGTGATCGTCGACGGCTGCCCGGCGGGCTTGCCGATTTCTGCTGAGGAGATCCAGCACGATCTCGACCGGCGCAAGCCCGGACAGAGCTCGCTGACGACCCAGCGGCGCGAGAGCGATCGCGTGCAGATCCTCAGCGGCGTCTTCGAGGACCTCACCACCGGCACGCCGATCGCGATGGTCGTGCAGAACGAGGACATGCGGTCGCAGGACTATGCCGCGACCAAAGATCTGTTCCGGCCCGGCCACGCCGATTTCACCTACTGGAAGAAGTACGGGCGCCGTGATTATCGCGGCGGGGGCCGCGCCTCGGCGCGGGAGACGGTGGCGCGCGTCGCGGCGGGCGCCATCGCGCGCAAGCTTTTGGCCGCTCAGGGCATCGCGATCATCGGCTACGTCACGCAGGTCGGGCCGGTCAAGATCACCAAGAAGGACTTCTCGGCGATCAATCAGAACGCGCTCTTCTGCCCCGACGCCGACGCCGCCGAGGCAATGGCCAACGTCATTAAAGAGGCGCAGGCAAAGAAGGACTCCATCGGCGCGCTCGTCGAGGTCGTGGCGCGCGGCGTGCCGGCGGGGCTCGGCGAGCCGGTGTTCGATAAGCTGGATGCCGACCTCGCCAAGGCGATGATGTCGATCAACGCGGTCAAGGGCGTCGAGATCGGCGACGGATTTCGCGTGGTGGAGCTGCGCGGCAGCCAGAACTGCGACCCGATCACGCCGAAGGGGTTTGCCAGCAACCACGCTGGCGGTATTCTCGGCGGCATCTCAAACGGCGACGAGATCGTCGTGCGTCTCGCGCTCAAGCCCACCTCCTCGATCGCGATCGAGCAAGACACGATCGACGTCCACGGCAACCCCGCCAAGATCGCGACCAAGGGCCGCCACGACCCCTGCGTGGGCATCCGCGCCGTGCCGATCGCCGAGGCCATGATGGCGCTGGTGCTGGCCGACCACTTTCTCCGCGACCGGACGAGCCAAATGGAGCGACTGTGAGCGCGGCGTATCCCTGCCCACCATTGACCGAGACCGAGGTTCGTCACCGCCTGTGGCAGTGGGCGGAGGTCACGGCACTCTCGCTGAGTTTAATGGAGTCGGCCATCCGATTCGAGTTCCCCCACCTCTCGGACGCCGAACTCCGCGCGAAGTTCAACGAGCGCCTTGCGCTCCACCGTGAACGGCGCCTCCCGAAGGAATGACGCCGCTTCCCGGAGGGCTCTATCAGCAACTCATCACTGTCTCGGAGTTCTTTGAGACCCGACGCGTCGCCTATATGGTCATCGGCGGGATCGCCGTCGGTCTGTGGGCCGCCCCCCGAGCCACGGTGGATCTGGATTTCATCGTCGGCGTCGACGAGGCCGGACTTCCGTCGCTGGTCGACGCGGCCAAGCAAGCCAATTTCGTCGTCTTCGATGACCGTCCGATGAAGTTCAAAAGAATCACGCTCTTTCGAATGCTTCTCAAACAGGAGCATGGTGACTTCTTGACGATCGATTGTCTCCTGTCGGACGATGATTACAAACGCCAGGCGCTCGCCCGGGCCGCGACGCTGCAGTGGGAAGGGCGAACCATCCAAGTCACGACCCCCGAAGACTTGATACTGCTCAAGCTCCTCAGCGCCCGCGACCACGACCTCGTGGACGCCAAGACCATTGTGGAGTACAGGCGGACATCATTGGATCACAGCTATCTGATCGCGTGGGCCGATAGGCTCCGCGTCGACATCGCGCTGCGCGATATCCTGGCAGCAGCCACCTAGGCGGTTCGCCCCATGAAACCGCCCGAACCCGGGAACGCTCCTCACGTAAGCATCGGAACGCGGAGGTGAGCATGAAGAAAAATGTCGGAGGCTTGGATCGCTTCTACCGGCTCGGCATCGGCTTTCTCTCGGTGGCCCTCGTCTTCGTGACTGAGAGCCTGATCCTCAAGATCGTTTTCGCGCTCGCGGCCCTGATCGGCATCGCCACCGCCCTCATCGGCTACTGCCCCCTCAACGCAAAGTTCAGGATCGATACGACGAAGCGAAAGGCGGGGTGAGCCCGCGGGCAATCTGTGGTCGGCGGGGCTAGAGTCAAGATCCTAGACCTGTCCTCCATTCCTCTCTCCTTGAAGACCTTGCACGCCTGCCCCTGCCCCCAGGCCAATGCCTACATCTGGTAGGGGATGCGAATACCCGGATGATCGGGAGGAAAATCGCGGGTGTTCCGGGTCACAAGAAGGGCGTTATGACTTCGCGCGGTGGCCCAGATGATCGCGTCGGGCAGCCGCAGGCGGTCAGCGCGTCGGATGTGAATCGCCTGATCCGCCACGGCCTGCGTGATGGGGAGGAGTTCGAACCGGTCCAGAAAGTTTCTGAGCAGGCGCTCTTCCTCGTCACTCTGCGCGCCGACCAAGATCTCCATCCACGTAATCAGACTGATGGCGGGCGCGCGATATCGGAGGAGTTCTTCGCGCGCCGCCTTGATCCCGCGCAGATAGTCAACGAGAACGTTTGTATCGATGACGGCGTTCACTGACCGCCCATTCCGCCCTCAGCGCCTCTTGGTATGCCAGACCATCCATCCGTCGGGAGCGCCAGATTCCGAAGGCCTCATCGGTCGCCGGCGGTTTGCGGCTCGTGTACGCCTCGACGGCCCGTCGAATCGCCTCGGCGCGCGAAATCTTCTCTTTGTGGCAGATCGCTGACAGCGCCTTCAGCGCCTTCTCCGGCAATTCGATGATCGTTCGCATGGCCATCATCATATATCGTCATCATATGATGAGTCAACATTGTTTTGGAGGGCTGGACAATTTAAAGCTTAAAGCCATCCCGATTTTCGTTCTTGATCCTGGCATAGAGGTCTCGGAGCGCGATGACCAGCGGAGGAAAACGGAGAGAGGTTTTGGTCGAATAGCAGTTTCACCGCGCGCGGATCGAGACCAACTTACGCTCTCGATCCGCTGCGAACACGAGGCCGGCTCGAATGTCTTCGCGCGTCAGATCCGGGGAACCCCAAAGGATGACATCCGTCTACATACCGGAAGCCAGATACTCGATCACATCGTAGACCGTAATACGTAACCCGCGAATACACGGCTTCCCACCGCGTTTCCCAGGCTCAATCGTGATGATATCGTAATAGCTCATGACACGCAGCCTAGCCCCAAGCCCCGATGAGTGTCCCTCCACATGCTCCACGCTCGATCGCGTGGCCCGCCCGACTTCAGAAACCACTCCCCCCGAATTAAAGATTAAAGATGCGACCCCTCTGGCCCAGTAGTTGTCACCCAGAACAACGGAAGGAGCTACGAAAATTGGCGACTTCGTCCAGTCCGCGCGAATTGGGAAATACCCGATCCTAAAGATTGTCGGGTAGACCCGGGTGTTGCCACCCGGGTCCCCCACAGATCCGGACGTGCGCAATTCGCGCATCCGGCTCTTCGGCTCACGGATTCGCTGCGTGACGATAGATCGAAT